>CAJMRR010000047.1 GCA_905215835.1 uncultured bacterium
GCGGATGGCCTCGAGCAGGTTGTAGATCACAAACGCCAGTTCGTCAGCCTTGGCCTCGTCCTTGGCAAGTGCCCAAGGCTCGGAGTCCTCGATGTAGTGGTTGGCGGCATGGATGAGCTCCATGACCTCGTCCTTGGCTCCGCCGTAATCGAGCACGTCCATCTTGGCCATGTAGCGCTCGACCAGACCATCGGCGATCTTTGCCAGCGGGTTGTCGAACGCATCGAACGATGCGGGCTTGGCGGGCGCGCAACCATCAAAGTACTTGCCGCTCATGTTGAGCGAACGCGAGATAAGGTTGCCCCAGCTGTTGGCCAGGTCGGCGTTGTAGACCTGCTCCATGCGGTCGAAGCTGATGGCGCCGTCGGTACCGGGGACGACGTCGGTCATGAAGTAGTAGCGATAGCCCTCGACGCCCAGCATGTCGATAACGTCCTGCGGAGCGATGGCGTTGCCGCGGCTCTTGGACATCTTCTCGGCCTTGCCAGTCTCGGCATTGCGCACGGTCAGGAAGCCGTGGGCAAAGACGTGCTCGGGCAGGGCCTCGCCAATGGCCATGAGCATGGCGGGCCAAATGACGCAGTGGAAGCGGATGATGTCCTTACCCACGATGTGGAACTGCGCGGGCCAGCGATAGGCCAGCTCGGCACGCGCCTCGTCGGTGTCGACACCGTAGCCGACGGCCGTCATATAGTTGAGCAGCGCATCGAACCACACGTAGGTCACGTGACCCTCGTCAAACGGGACCTGGATGCCCCAGTCAAAGCTCGTACGGCTCACGGAAAGGTCATTAAGGCCGCCCTCGACAAAGCTGCGTACCTCATTCATACGGAACGCAGGCTCGACAAAGTCGGGGTGCTCGTCATAGAGCTTGAGCAGCTTGTCCTGGAAGGCGGAAAGCTTAAAGAAGTAGGACTCCTCCTGCACGCGCTCAAGCGGACGGTGGCAGTCGGGGCACAGGTGCTGGCCGACGCTGCCGTACTCCTCGTCGCCCTTCTGGACCTGCGTATCGGTGAAGTAGGTCTCGTCAGGCACGCAATACCAACCGTCGTAGCTGCCCTTATACAGGTAGCCGGACTCCTTCATGCGCTCCCACAGGTACTGCACGGCATGATGCTGGCGCGGCTCGGTGGTGCGGATGAAGTCGTCGTTGGAGATCTCGAGCTTGCTCCAAAGCTCCTTGAAGTGCGGAGCCTGGCTGTCGGTCCACTCCTGCGGCGTCATGTTGTGCTTGGCTGCGGCCTCGGCGACCTTCTCGCCGTGCTCGTCCATGCCGGTCAGGAACTTGACGTTATAGCCGGCGGAGCGACGATAACGGGCCTGAACGTCGGCGATGATGGTGGAATAAGCCGTGCCCAGGTGCGGATCGGCGTTGACGTAGTAGATGGGCGTCGTGATAAAGAACGAAGGCTTGCTTTGATCCATGGGGTTTGTCCTCCAGAAAAACGTTGCATACAGGGGATGATTCTAGCGCAAGGGCTGGATATCCTCCATCTATTGCATATCGAGCACCATGGCATAGACATCGCGCTTGCGGCGCGAATACTTCTGAGACAGGCGCTTGGCCACCGCAGACGCGGGCTCTCCCTCCTCGAGCGCGGCGCGGATATCCTCGCGCAGAGCCTCGTCGGGATCCGCTGCCGCGGCGCCAACCGGCACGATACCGGCCTCCTCATCCTCGCTCGGCGGCGCGATGACCAGTGCAATCTCGCCCTTTACCTCGCCACGAACACGCAGCTCCTCGGCGAGCTGGACAGCTGGCCCGCGCAAGACCTCCTCGTGCAGCTTGGTGAGTTCGCGGCAGACGGCAACCTCACGTTGGGGAAAGACCTCCGCCACGGCCTCGAGCGTCGCCACGATACGATGTGGAGACTCGTAGAAGATGAGTGCGCCGGGCACCACGGCAAGGCGCTGCAAACGGCGCACGCGGTCACCGTGCTTTCGGCCCAAAAAGCCCTCGAAGAAAAAATGCTCGCAGGGAATGCCGGACGAAACGAGCGCCGTGACACAAGCAGAGGGCCCGGGAATAACTTCTACGGGCACATCGGCCTCACGTGCCGCCTCGACCAGCGTCTGGCCGGGATCGGACACGCTCGGCATGCCGGCGTCCGAGGCAAAGGCGAGGGTCTCCCCCGCCAGCAGACGGTCGACCAGGCCGGCGGCGCGGCTGGCGATCACATTCTCGTCGCAACGGACAAGCGGCTTGGAAATGCCCAGGTGCATCAGCAGCTTTGACGTCACACGCGTGTCTTCGCAGCAGATGGCATCGGCGGCGGCAAACGCCTCGCCAACGCGCGGGGACAGGTCGCCCAGGTTGCCGATGGGCGTGCCGACCACATAGAGTTTGCCCGTATGGGCGCTGTTTTGCGTCATATCAACCTATTCAATCATGCCGCGCTCGAGCGTACCGAGCGCCGCGCGGGCGTCCCATGCTGCAATGCGCTTCTCGGTCTTCCACGTTTGGAAGAACCAACCGGCAGCCGGCGCAAACGAAGCCAGCTGATTGGCGATAAACACGCGCTCGTAGGCATTGCGGCCCTCGGGCGTAACCGACGAGTTGGCAAAGATCGCCGCGCCCGACCATTCGCCCACCAGCACGGGGAACCCAGTCGAAATCGCTTCTTTGAGCTCGCGCTTGTTGCGCGAAATCGCCGTCGTCAGCCCGCGGGGGCTCGTGATATCGAGCGCATACTCGTCACGGTAATGGTACAGGTGAAGGTCCATGTAGACGTTCTTGTACTTGGCGCCGCGCATAAAATGCTTCCACTCGCTGGGATGTCCCGAAGACGAAAAGACGACGATCTTATCCTCGGGCATATACGAACGGACGAGCTCGTAGGCATCGCGATAGAAATTGCGCAGGTAGTGGGCCGGAATGCCATCCGTCATGGCAAAGAGACTCTTGCGGACACTCATCTGCGGCGTATCCAGCAGCTCAATGCCCAGCAGGCTCTCGGCCTCGCCGTAACGCTCGGCCAAGCGCTCGAGCACGTCGAGTGCGACATGGCGGCCGTTAGTGGACGAATGCCACTCGGCAACAGCCTCCGGCGTGGCGGGCGAATCGTTGGAATCGCCCTGGCCACCGGGCACAGTTGCCAGGTCAAGCAGCACGCGGATGTCGTACTTGGCAGCCCACTCAATTGCACGGTCGATGTAGTCGACAACCGAGATGTAGGACGCATCGGACTCCTGCGAGCCAAAGGCATACCAGGGCACCGGCAGACGCACGGCGTTGAGGCCGATCTGCGCCATGCGACGGAAATCGTCCTCGCTCACAAACGTCTCGTAATGACGGCGCATGCGCTCGTTATAGGCGGCGGTGCCCATGGCCTCCTGCAGCTCGGCCGCGTTGGATGCACCGGTCGCCGCGTATAGCGACGGGGTCACCCAAGGCTCGGGAATAAACCAGCCAGAGAGATTAACGCCGAGTATCCTCTCCATCACTGCCCCCTTCGGATCGTGCAGGCCGAGCCTGCATCGTATTGCATAGGAAAAGTATCGTTTTGAGTATACCCGCGCGTGCGGACAGACGACCGAACGGTCTGTAAAGTGGCGCAAAAGCGGGAGGAATATCTGGGCGGGCCCGAGATGGCGCGCCGAGATGTACATATGCGCCGGAAGTAGGCGGCCGGAAAGCGCATCCCGTTTTTCGCAAAAGACTGGGATGCATTTTCCGTTCGAGGCCTCAATCGGAAAATGCATCCCGTTCTGAGCGCGAGATCTGGGACGCAGTTTCCGCCAAAGGCCGCAAAAGGAAAGCACGTCCCATTCTGACGCCGGATTCCGGGTCGCGCTTTCCCAAGCGACATCAAAGCGGAAAACGCATCCCACTCTGAAGCCAAATTCCGGGACGCAATTTCCGCAGAGCCCTCGATAAAAGAAAAGGACCCCTTTGCAGAGGTCCTAGTCAATTCAAGGTGGCGGGGAAGGGAATCGCGCCCGCGCGCTGCGCGGACGGACCGCTGCGGCGCTTACGCGCCTTGCGAGCTGCGCTGGCAAACGCTTACGCGTTTACTCAGCTCCGCGCCCTCACGGGGTTCGATTCCATGTGGGGGCTGTATAAAAGAAAAAGGACCCCTTTACAGAGGTCCTAGTCAATTCAAGGTGGCGGGGAAGGGAATCGAACCCCTGACACGAGGATTTTCAGTCCTCTGCTCTACCAACTGAGCTACCCAGCCATTTGAGGTGTGCCTTGTTTCAAGGCTTGATTAGTATAACCAAGGACGCGTTCCGGTCAACCGAGAATTTTAAAAAAGTTTTTGAGCACAGCCTCGGTTCTATAAATCGGCACGTCAGAGGCATCAGCCGGCAGCAAGAAGTTTTTCACTCAGAGCCGCACGGGCAAACTCACTTGGCGTCATCCCCTCGGCAGCCGCCCGTCGACGAATGGCCTCCTTCATTCCCAGAGGAATCTTGACCGACAGCGTTGCCGTCCCCTCACCTGAGAGCGGGGGCCGTCCATGCACGATCCCACCAACGGTGTGTTCGCCATCCGGAAACTCTCCGCGCTCGTACGACTCGCACCACGCGTCAATCATTTCATCCGTTACAACCTGACCATTAGCGGCCGTATACGTCTTGCCCATCATCGACCCCTTTGCCGAGCCTGTTCAATCTCCTGCCAAAAATTCTTCTGGACTGGAGACAAGGCATGAATGATAAGCCACCCACGGACAAGCTCGACCGCGACAAGCTCCACGCTTCGTCCGTCTGGGAGCCATCCAATCGCAAGCCATCTCGGCGGCTCGTCCTTCGACTCGCGACGGATGCACTCAGTAACCGCAAGCCAAGCGCTAAGCACCTGCTTTTCCGTCAGGTGCTTTTTAGCGTTGGGATGAATCTCAACATCCATGCATCTTCTCCTCCATCTTACCCAATTTCGTATGACGAAAGTCAACTGTCGCCAATTCTTAAGCCGGCACGCGTTGGAGAGCAGGGGTCGAAACAATGATTGAAGGACGCTCTAGTACGGCCCAGGCGCCGGGGCAGGAGCACATGCGCCAAGGGCGGACGTTTTCGTAGCGCGCGAGGATATTGCCGTCGCGATCGATGAAGGCGATGTCGATGGGATAGGCCATAAAACACGTATGGACCGAAGAGCAGCGTGGAAACGCCATGACGAGCGGCAGGCCGTTGGCGGCAACCGGACGCCGTCCCAGCATGCCGCGCAGGCGCACGACAAACGACTCCGCCACCACAAACTCGGCCGGCGTCCAACCCAGCCTATTGAGTGCCCGCGCGTAGACGATGTAGGACGAGACCGCGGTCACATGACCACCCCCGGACGCCATGGATCGACCGTCACCGCACGCTCGTGCGACAACGTTGTCGGCGCCCCCAGCGGAACGCCAGCGATGCTGAGAGAAGTCGGCCACGGCTCATAGTGCATGGTGCAGGTGTAGGTCCTAAACGTACCGGATAGGGAGAGCAGGCCACCATCCGATGCCTTCGCGCCTTGCTCGCTCGACACTTCGATCTGTAAGTCATAGCCTTCCATGGCATTCAGAATTTGAGTCTGAACCGTCGCCGAGGCATCGGCAGAGCTTTCGTCGCCCTCCCCCTCCGACGCCACGGCATGCGCTAGCACGATGTCGGGCACCACGCGGTCGAAGCGCGCGACAGCGCTGGCAAAGATCATGACGTTGTACACGATGAGTGCCAGCACCAGCAAAACGGGCGTAACCACTGCCATCTCCACCGTCGCTTGGGCGCGCTCCTCGCGCAGACGCATGCGGATACTCATTACGACCCACCGCCCAGAGCGCCAACCAGCGTGGCGACATCGACGGTGAGCGGGATGGAGCCGCCGCCGGGCAGAGGAATCTCCGCAAGTGTGAACACCGTACCGCTAATGGTGCGTTCGACTTGATATTCCAACGCCTCGCAAAGCGCCTTGGGATCGGTCACGCCCAACGGAATACTTCGCAGTTTGTCTTGCGCTTGAGAGAGACCCGCAATGTCAGACCCCGGACTCTTAATGATATTGGCGGAATCGGTCAGCACCGGCTTTCGCAGGCGCAAGTCGCACGGTTCCAAACCCAGCGCCGCCACGGACGCCGAAACGGTATCGCCGAGCCACGATGCGATGGAGCCCAACGCGCCGCTGCCCCCTCCTAGGCCTTTAATCATCTCGTCCATAAGTTCGTCGGCTGAGCCTTGGATATCACCGTATCCCACGAGTAGCCGTCCCCAAACATCCATGACGCCGTCGAGCACGCCGGCAACGCCGCCCGAGCGTTCCTTCAATGTCGAGAAAAATCGCGAAAGCACGTTGTTTTGCGCCGTCGCCTCATCGGGCGCCAGCACCGCGGCAGAGATAGCACCGCGATCGCCAAGCCTGACTGCCGCGTTAAACGAGGAGTTAAGTTGATCGGGGCTGGTAATGTCACCCGAAACTGCAAAGGCGACCACGCCGTTGCGGCCAGGTGGGGCGATACGCGGGCGCTCTCCGGAAAGCGCTTTAATGGCCTGGTCAAACGCATTGCCCGCACGGTCGGCCTCATCCTCGGTCTGACGCTCAAGTTCGAGTTCTTTGTTGCGGCATTCGACGTAGTCTTCCAGAGCCTCTTTGAACTTATCGAAGTGGTACTCGAAGCCCCTTTCGACAGAAGTCGTTGCAATCGCAACGTACCCTAAAGACGACACACCGAAATGGCATTCGCTACACGTTTCGTGACCGTCAAAATCTGCGACGGATGCCAGCCCACCCGGCTTTCCTTTTTTGTAATTTGGACAGTCAGTCCCATAATGCAAATAGGTAACTTTATCTACTTCACTCGTGGGCCAACGCGCATCGGTATAGAGTTCAGTCGTCCGCGCCTCATCTGGATTTCGCGGAAGGAAAGGGATGCGGGCGGAAACTTTGCCGTCCTTTTCAGTTATATATGCCCGCTCGACTTCTTCGCCCGCATAAGCGAAGAACACCTTTCGTGCAGCAGAATCTGCCTGTTTTTCCGGACCCTCGCCAAGCGGTTTCTCATTTGCCAGGCGCTGGCGATAGTAGGCCTTCGCGCGATCGAGCGCCACTTGCGGTTCCCACGTAACGCTCGAAGCGTAATGCGGATTTTGAGCACCAGAGAGATCCGTTAGACTTTTCACACGCTCCCACATGCAAGAACAGCTGCTGACCGAGCCCTTGTCAGACCCGCCACAATCCGCCAGCCAAGCGCGCTCTTTAGCCTTCGCCGTGTCCTCAGAAGCCTTCCGCAGCTCCTCGGCCGCACGCTCTAAATCATCTGATGTGTCTTTAATGGTATCGGTCGAGATCTCTGACCCTTTGAGCGCAGCGAAGTCCGACTCGGATGTCCTGGGCACGGCAAGCGCCGTACCGGTATAGGCCACACTATCGGTATCCTGCGCCGACACCGCCTGCGTGGCACGCGCGGCAATCAGATACGGCAGAGCCGTCTCGATTTTCTGCAAGCCTTCCGATGCGCTTTTGGCAAACTTGTTGCGCGTTTTAATGATCTCAATCCCGGTGTCGACCATATTGCCGGCAACTGGTTCGGCACCTGGGATGAGAATGGCAACCAGGCCCGTCCCGATTGTGGCAAACCCCGCTAGCCCCAGACTCAAGATGCTCGCATCAACCACCGTGGCAGTCGTGTGATAGGACGACACCACGTTGGCACCCGCCAGCGCGCCGCTATCGGCCGCCACCTGGGTATCCCCGGCACGCGACATGCTCCATATCGCCGCGGTCGACGAAAACAACAACGTGAGCACCACTAGGATGACCACGGCAGAAGAAAGCGTGGTGTAGGCACCGTCTTCGATAAACAGGTCGATACCGGCGCGGCCCATAAAGCCGCCTCGCTTGCGATGGCAGCTCGGACGGCGCGTCAAAACGCATCTAGACCAGAAACGCTTAATCCCATGCAGCAATCCACGAATCATAATCTCCCTCCAGCCATTCGGGACGCGATTGATACGAGACATCGACCTTGAGCTCAACGTAGCCGCCCTCGGCGGTACCACCCATAGCCCGCGCAAACGCACCGATCACAGGCAACGGCTTGACCTCGCCGGAAACGGACACGGACGAGACACCACCCGCACCGGCCCGGCCAAGCTCGATATCCCACGACAACGGCCCGCCGGCATGAAAGATCGAAACGTTGGGCACTGCGGCAAGCCGGCGGCGGGTGAACTCCTTAAGATCGTCGTCCTCCGCCGTCGTCGTGGTCATGAGCCGCGCGGTCTCGGCGGCGGCAGACTCCATGACCGCGCGCGTATAGAGCAAACACACCGGTTGCAGTGCGAGAAGAATGAGCATCAGAAACGTCGGCAGCAAAAAAGCAGCCTCGACCGTAGACTGCGCCCGGTCCTCGCGCGCGATATCAATACAACGCGATGTCCTTAGCGCCCGCAGCGGCGTCGATAACCGACGTCGAGGCAACGCCATGGGATGCCGCCCGCTCAACCAGCGCCGCCAAGTGCCCATCGGTGCCAGCACGCCAAAGCCCCGCAATCGCCAGCACGATCGATAACAGCGCCACCGTGACGATGGCGTATTCGACCGTCGCCTGGGCAGATTCCTCGCGCAGGACGTCATGCATTTCACGACCCCTCCTTTGAGCTTATTGTTTGCGGGGCCAGGCGCACCGCGCGCAGACGACACGAAGCATCGCCAGTATCCGCGGCAACCGTCACCATATCGACCCAGCCGCGCCCATCGCGCACAATGGCGCCCCATACGTTACCCTTAATATCGAGATAGCCGCTCAGGGCGAGCTGGGCCGTTGGCACCTCGCGGTAGGCGCGTAACATATCCGCCGCTGCCTCGGTCATCGGTCGGTCCTCGGACCATGCAAGCCGGACCGCAATCGCGTTGTCCTCAGGCGAATCCGTCGCAGTGCCAGACCGCTTGTCGAGCATCCGCAGAAAGGTTTGCGCCGTGACAGCGACATCCGAATCGTCCGCATCTCGCATCTCATCTTTTTGAGACGCCACCGTCGAATCTGAGCCCGAATCGAAGGCGGCCCCAGGACGCTGCTGCCGCGCGGCGTTTAGCCCCCAAACCGCCACTGCCACCGCCACAACCACACAGGCAAACACCAGCAGTGCGCCGGCAGGCCGCCTACCCTCTACAGGCTGTTGATGCCCTCGCTGATAGCGTTCCATAGATCTTGGACCTTGCCCTTAAATGCGACAATGGCAATGATGGCGATCACCACGAGCACGCCGACCAAGATGGCGTATTCGGTGGTGCCCTGCGCACTCTCCTCCTGCAGTAGCTCCCCGGCATGCTGGCGAGCGCGAATTGACTGGCAAACAGCCCAGCTCCAGATCTTGCCAGCAACGTCAGTCATCGTGTTCATGTATTCCTCCCTACATCATCCCGCCTGCTCCCAACAGCGGGCCCAATATGGACAGAAGCAACGCCGGCAAGATGAGCGTGCCGGTGGGAATCAGCAGCTTGACGGGCGCACGCTCGATCTCGCGCTCGACCGCGGCGCGATGAGCCGCACGGATCTCGCGACTTTGAGCGGCCAGTGTCTCGGCAAGTGGGGCACCCAGAGCGAGCGCCTGCCCCACCGTGATGGCAAAGGTCTCGAGCGCTCGCACGTCCAGGTCGCGTGCGGCGGCCAACAACTCGTCCTCACGCGTGCCCACGCCCACCTGCCACGCCATGCAGGCCCGCTCAAGTCGAAGAGCCAGCACTGACCGGCGGTTGGCGCAGAAAATCTCAAGCGCCGCATCAAACGAAAGACCGGCCGAAAGACCCAAGCGCACAACATCGATCATCTCGGACACTTCGCCGAGCGATACTCGCGCCGGGCCGCCCGCTCCAACCGCGCCCTTCATTCGCGCGGCCAGAGCATCGACCACCGAGCGACCCGCGGCAGCGACCAGCACCGCCTCGCGCTTGCAGGCCTCTGCGATCTTGCGTGCATCCGCCCGATCCAAACCCGTCGCGACAAATACACTCAGAGCGCACAGGCAAGCCGCAACTGCAACCGGGGCGCTCATAGCTTCACCCGCATAATGCGCCGGATAACCACCAGGGCAACGGCGTTGAGGGCAAGACCCAGCACCACAGTGCCCGCGCCGGCAGGCGTCGCAAGACCGCGACGAAAATCTGCCGAAAGCAGCGCCAACACCGCGCACATGCCCGTCGGCATCGCCGCGACCATATGCGCAGACATGCGAGCCTGCGACGTCTTAACATCCAGGCGGCGCTTGAGCTCAATGCGCTCCCCCACCATGCTCGACGCCTCGGACAGTAAGTCGGCAAGCGGAGCACCGGTGCGCTGAGACACCTTAAGCGCCAAGGTCACAAGCGAAAGGCCAGGGGCGTCGATGCGCACGAGCAAGTCATCGAGCGCGTCGGTCGCCGAGATGCCGCAATCGATTGCCGCCGCCACCCGCAAAAACTCGGTATGCACCGGTTCTTGCGCATGAGCGCCCACAAAGCGCATGCCCTGGGCCAGTGAATGTCCCGAGGCAAGCGACATGGAAAGTGCGGTAAACGCCTCGGGCATGGCCTCTTCTGCATCGTGTTGCTCGCGCCGGCTCTCAAAGCCATCCCGAGCGGCACCAACGGCAAACGGAGCAACAAGTCCCAAGGCAAATCCGAGGAGCGATAACGACACCATCGTTAGCAAAACGCAGCAGACACCGCTCGATAGCAGCAGAAACGCCAAACGCCCCGAAGCATCCTCGATCGCGAGGCCAAGGCGACGCGCCGGAGCCAGCGATGCCCACGAACGGGCGATCTTTTTCAGCAGATCGTTTTCCACCAGCTCACGCGGCAGCTTCTCTGCCACCGTCTCGAGCGTCTGACGCGCCAGCTCCGCCGGCGGTACCTGCGGCACACGAGGTTCCGCCCCACACGCCGTCGCAACAGAAAACCCTGCCAAACCCCCTACGACGAGGGGCACAGCGACCTCCATTCGTCCACCTCCTCTTGTGTGAGCGTCCCCGACCGCAGGCCTTCTGCGATAAACGGCGGCTCGCGGTCAAGCTTCCAGGTGCGCTCGGCGGCATCGAAAGTCACATAGCGCTCGAGCTCTACGCCGCCCGACGCGGCGCGACGCACCCCCGAATACGAGGAGACGAAACGCCTGCCATCGGCGTGGCGCTCGGACATCACGATGCCGTCGAGCGCCATGGCAATCTGCTCCTCGATGAGCTCGCTCGGCAGATCGATGCCATAGCGTGCAAGCAACGTCAGACGCACCACGGTCTCCTGTTCTGAACCCGCATGAAGTGTCGTGAGCGACCCGTCGTGGCCCGTGTTCATGGCCTGCAACATGTCGCAGCACTCGGCACCGCGCACCTCGCCCACCACGATGCGGTCGGGGCGCATGCGCAGAGCATTGGTCACCAGGTCGCGGATCGTCACCGCGCCCTCGCCCTCAATTGAAGCCTCGCGCGCCTCTAGACGCACCACGTGCGGATGATGCGCAAACTTGAGCTCGGCAGAGTCCTCGATCGTCACGATGCGCTCGCCGGTGGAAATCTCACATGACAACGCGTTGAGCAGGGTGGTCTTACCAGATCCCGTGCCTCCCGCAACCGCCAGGTCCTGTCGCAGCGACACCGCGCACGACAACAGCTGCGCATACCAAAGCGGCAGCGACCCCAGCCCCACAAGCTCGTCCAGCGAGCAGATGCGGTCCGAGAACTTTCGGATGGTGAGAATCGGTCCGTCAATCGCCACAGGCGGAATCACCGCGTTGACGCGATAGCCCGTTTTGAGGCGGGCGTTGACGATGGGGCTGCGCTCGTCGATACGGCGGCCAAGTGGCGAGATGATGCGGTCGATAAGCACACGGATCTGCTCATCATCCTCAAACGCATGCTCGATGGGGTGCAAGACGCCGCCGCGTTCAAAGAAAGCCGAGCGGCAGCCGTTAATCATGATCTCGGTAACGGTGTCGTCCTCGATGAGCGGCTGCAACGGCCCCAAGCCCACCACGTCATCCAAAATCTCGTCGATGATGGTCTCGCGCTCGGGCGTCGCGAGATCGGTCGGCTCCTCAACATTGAGCGCCGCCTCCACCGCGGGACGCAATTCCGAGCGGGCAAGTGCCGGGTCGACATAGGCGCTGATACGCGCCACTTCGTCGTAACCCATGCGGTCCATCACGGCGCGTTTGGTGCGTCGTTTCACCGCGCGGCGACGCCCCGCATCTACAGGCGCTGCCGCCGCTGCAGCGCCGGCAGCCTTAATCCTCGTTTGCAGGCTCATCGCTGATCACCCTCGCGCGACCAGGGAAGGCGAATACGCGGGCGTTCGGTGCGCATTGCACGGTCGGCGACCATATCGCTCCAAGGGCCGACGGCGCACCCCAGTTCCACGAGCATCTCGCGCGTGGCCTCGCGCACGCTGGTCGCAAAAGCGCTGGTCTGCCCCACTGCCTCGTCAGCGCGCCCAAACGCCATGAGCGCGGCGAGATCCTGCCCGCCATCGGCGATACGAATCTTGGAGCTCAACGCACAGGCAATCTCAAAGCGCATGGCAACATCCTCGTCTGCCCCGCGCGCACCGAACCGGTTGAACACGGCGCTCATGCGCGTGCGCGGCACACCTACTCGACTTGCCAGTTCAATGACGCGCGACGCCGATGTCGCGGACGACACCGCCGCATCGCCAACGACCAGGCAACGGTCGCTCGCCGCCACCGCAGCCGCCACGGCATCGCCCCAAAAGACCGAGGTATCGATAAAGACCACGTCGGATTCGCGACGCAGGACATCGAGCAGTAGCTCCACCGGACGTGCCATGAGCTCGGCTTGCTCGGGCGCCGCGACGGGACCCCAGAGCGTAACGCCCGGGGCGACGCGCATCGATGCGGCCACGATATCCGGCTCGGTGAGCGTGCCCGCCGCCGAC
>CAJMRR010000048.1 GCA_905215835.1 uncultured bacterium
CGCGCCGCCAAAGGCCAGGCGCAAGCTTTTCGTAGATTCCGCACGAGCCGAAGAGCACTAAATGTGCTCTTCGTGCGAGCCCAGGACCTGACCGAGCGAAAAGCTTGCGCCTGGCCTTTGGCGGCGCGACCGAGATGGTGGAATTGTGTGCAGCCAGGGTTGCCGTTGACCGACGCCGGGGTCCCCGCCATAATACTTTCGGTTCACGCACGAATCCGCTGCCAGAGACAGCCGGCGCAAACGGGTCTTACCCGCGAGCTTAATGGGACTTCCCGCCAGCCGAGGTGGTCGAGTAGATATGTCTTCTCGCCCCCGTCGCTCATGCAGCGCGGGGGCTTTCTTTTTGGACATGCCCCCGTCACGTCCTTGTGGCGGACCGTGCCCGGAAAGAATTCGAGGAGGTGTAATTCATGCCCCAGCAGTACAAAATCGACAAGGTTGCAGAGATCGAGTCCCGTATCGCCGAGAACGCCGGTCTGTTCGTCGTCAACTACAACGGTCTGACGGTTAAGCAGGCTCAGGAGCTGCGTCATCAGCTTCGCGAGTGCGGCGCCGAGATGAAGGTCTACAAGAACAACCTGGTCAAGATCGCCCTCAAGAACCAGGAGCAGCCCGAGATCGACGAGATCCTCGCCGGCCCCGTCGCTTATGTGTTCTACGAGACCGAGCCGGTCGAGGCCGCTAAGGCCCTTAAGGACTTCTCCGCTAAGTCCAAGGGCGTCCTTGAGATCAAGGGCGGTATCTCCGACGGCAAGGCCGTTTCCGCTGATGATGTTAAGGCTATCGCCGAGCTGCCCACCAAGGATCAGCTTCTCGGCCAGATCGCCGGTCTCATCTCCGGTTTCGCTCGCGACATCGCTGTCTGCGTCAACGGCGTTTCCTCTGGTCTCGCTCGTTCGATCCAGCAGGTCTCCGAGCAGAAGGCAGCCTAGTTGCTGTTTTCACCCGCGGCGGCAACGCCGCACCCCTGGCGCATTCGCGCCGTGTTTTAACTGATCTCCGTGCATCCGCACGGAAACCGAAAGGACTTAGAAATGGCTAAGCTTACCACCGATGAGATCATCGATGCTCTTAAGGAAATGACCCTTCTCGAGGCTTCCGAGCTCGTTAAGGCTATCGAGGACACCTTCGGCGTTTCCGCCGCTGCTCCTGCCGCTGTTGTCGCCGCTCCCGCTGCTGGCGCTGCTGAGGCCGAGGAGAAGACCGAGTTTGACGTCGTGCTCGAGGGCTTCGGCGACAACAAGATCCAGGTCATCAAGGCCGTCCGTGAGCTCACCAACCTTGGCCTGAAGGAGGCCAAGGAGGTCGTCGAGGGCGCTCCCAAGGCTGTTCTCGAGGGTGCCAAGAAGGAGGACGCCGAGGCTGCCAAGGAGAAGCTCGAGGCTGCTGGCGCTGCTGTCACCCTCAAGTAATCAGGCTTTCTCGCCAGATTTCTTTGCAGGCGGGGTTCGCATTGCGAGCCCCGTCTTTTTTGTTTTTGGTCCCTCGACATCGGTAGCTCAAACTGCCGTATTCTGTGATTTGCGTCGTATCGGGTGCCCTGCCGTTGGGCAATAAAATTGCACCATTCGAGCAATAATTTGCGTTGACCTGCTGAAGAATTGTCTCTGCCTTGTAGCGACATATAGTTCCAGCGGTAAGATGCTTGGGTATCGCAATTTGGTCTGCGGCTGTGCGCCGCACGCATGGGGCGTTTTTGCGCCTGCGAAAGGATCTTTGAATAACATGAAGGCAATCATCCCCGCCGCCGGTCTTGGCACGCGTTTTCTGCCTGGCACCAAGTGCACGCCCAAAGAGATGCTGCCGGTGCTCGACAAGCCCGTCATTCAGTACGTCGTCGAGGAGGCGCTCGACCCCGAGGAAGTCGACGACGCCATCATCGTTACATCTCCCGGTAAGCCCGAGCTACTGAACTACTTCCAGCCCGATCGCTCGCTCGAGAACCTGCTGCGCGAGCGCGGCAAGAACGCCTATGCTGATGCCGTCGCCCACGCTGGCGGTATGCCGGTCGACTTCCGTTATCAGTACGAGCCCAAGGGCCTCGGCCATGCTATTCGCTCTGCTGCCGACGCCGTGGCAGGGGAGAACTTCCTGGTTCTTCTGGGCGACTACGTTGTGCCTAACCGCGACATCTGCGACAAGATGCTCGCCGTTTCCAAGGAGCACGGTGGAGCTTCGGTTATCGCCGTCGCTGCTTGCTCGCCCGAGGAAGTCAGCCGCTACGGCGTTATCGCCGGTGAGCGCGTCGGTTCGCTCGAGGGTGCCGAGGACGTTGCCGATGCAGAGCCGGGCGCTGTCTGGCGTATCGGCGGTCTGGTCGAGAAGCCCGCTCCCGAGGCTGCTCCGTCCAACCTGTACATCGTCGGTCGTTACCTGCTGAGCCCGCTGGTTATGGACCTGCTCGCCGATCAGCAGGCCGGCAAGGGCGGCGAGATTCAACTCACCGACGCCATGGCCCGTTCGCTCGACCGCGAGGCCATGTACGCTGTCGTCATCGACCCGCTCTCGGGCTACGACACCGGCACTCCCTCTGGCTGGATGGCCACCAACGCCCTCATGGCCGCAAGCGATCCTCGCTTTGCCAGCGCCTTCTGGGACGCCATCGACGAGCGCGGCGGCTTGATGCGCAAATAAGCCTTCGGGCATCGACATTTACGGGCGCGGACCTCGGTTCGCGCCCGTTTTTAATAAGAGCTGCGATTGCCGGCCCTCTGTTCACAGAAAATATATGAACAGATGTTCGATACACATACATCTAACTGCGTGTTTTCTGTCGAAAAACTTTGCTACTCTAAAAACTCAATCGCGTCAAGGCTTTTCTTGCCCAACGGTCGGTACCTGATAAACTATTAGGTTGCGATAACTGGCGAAGCTATGCCTCGCCAACCCACCGAGCATTTCCGTGAAGGAGGAAAAACCTGGTGACCTACGCATACACTGCCACTGAGCGCAAGCGCGTCAGCTTCGGGAAAATCCCGGAGGCCATGGAGCTCCCCAACCTTATCTCTGTTCAAAGGGAATCCTTTGAGCGTTTTAAGGACGAGGGCCTTCGTGAGGCGTTCAAGGAATCCAGCCCCATCCAGAGCCAGAACCATGTTCTCGAGGTTACCTTCGGCGAGCATCAGTTCGGCGACCCCGCGCACACCGTCGAGGAGTGCCGCGAGAAGGACATGACCTATCAGGCCCCGCTTCTGACCGACGTCCGTCTCACCAACAAGGAGACCGGCGAGATCAAGGAGCAGCTCGTCTTCATGGGCGACTTCCCCATGATGACCGATCAGGGCACCTTCATCATCAACGGTACCGAGCGTATCGTCGTCTCCCAGCTCGTCCGTTCCCCGGGCGTGTACTACAGCTCCGAGATGGATTCGGGCAAGCAGATCTACAAGGCTCAGATCATCCCGTCCCGCGGTGCCTGGCTTGAGTTTGAGGTCGACAAGCGCGACCAGCTCATGGTCTCCATCGACCGTAAGCGCAAGCAGAGTGCCACGATGTTCCTGCGCGCCCTTGGCATTGCCGTCACCAACGACGACATCATCGAGCTTCTCGGCAACTCCGATGTGATCAAGCGCACCCTGGAGCGCGACACCGCCCTCACCCGCGAGGATGCCCTTATCGAGATCTACCGTCGCCTGCGCCCGGGCGAGCCTCCCACCGTGGACGCTTCCCGCAGCCTGCTCGAGGGCCTGCTCTTCAACCCGCAGCGCTACGATCTGGCCCGCGTCGGTCGTTACAAGGTCAACAAGAAGCTCAACCTCACCACCGAGGAAGAGGTCACGGTGCTCACCGACGAGGATATCGTCGCGACGCTGCGCTACCTGCTGTCCCTCGCTGCCGGCGAGCAGGGCTTCAAGGTCGACGACATCGACCACTTCGGCAACCGCCGCATCCGCACCGTCGGCGAGCTCGTCGCCAACCAGTTCCGTATCGGCATGAGCCGTATGGAGCGCGTCGTCCGTGAGCGCATGAGCTCCCAGGACATCGACGAGATCACCCCGCAGTCGCTCATCAACATCCGCCCGATCGTGGCCTCCATCAAGGAGTTCTTCGGCTCCTCGCAGCTCTCGCAGTTCATGGACCAGGCGAACCCCCTGACCGGTCTGACCCACAAGCGCCGTCTGTCCGCACTCGGCCCTGGCGGTCTTGCCGGCCACAAGTCCGGCTCCAGCCGCCGCACCAACCGTCCGCGACGTCCATAACTCGCACTACAGCCGCATGTGCCCGATCGAGACCCCCGAAGGCCCCAACATCGGCCTGATCGGCTCGCTCGCTCTCTACGCCCGTGTCAACGAGTACGGCTTCATCGAGGCTCCGTTCCGTCGCGTCGAGAACGGCGTTGCCACCGACCAGATCGACTGGATGACCGCTGATGAGGAAGAGAAGCACGTCATCGCGCCGGCCAACACGCCGCTCGATCCCAAGACCAACGAGTTCATCACGACCGATGCCGAGGGCAAGCTTGTCCGCCCGCACACCGTGATCGCCCGTACCCGCGACTTCGACGGCTCCTTCGGCGCTCCCGCCGACGTGCCTGTCGAGGACGTCGACTACATGGACGTTTCGCCGCGTCAGATGCTCTCCGTCGCAGCCACGCTGATCCCGTTCCTGGAGCACGACGACGCCAAGCGTACGCTGATGGGCGCTAACATGCAGCGTCAGGCCGTGCCGCTGGTTCACCCTGCCGCTCCCTATGTCGGTACCGGCATGGAGCGCCGCGCCGCTCTGGACTCCGGCGAGGTCACCCTGGCCAAGAACGCCGGCGAGGTCATCTTTGCCGACGCCGCCAAGATTATCGTCAAGCATGCCGGCGGCATGGACGAGTATCACCTGGCCAAGTACCAGCGCTCCAACCAGTCCACCTGCATCAACCACCGTCCGCTCGTGCGCGTCGGTGACACCGTTGAGCAGGGCGAGCCCCTGGCTGACGGTCCTTCGACCGATCATGGCGAGCTCGCACTGGGTCAGAACCTCACCGTGGCATACATGCCGTGGGAAGGCTTCAACTACGAGGACGGTATCGTCGTGTCCGAGCGCCTGGTGGCCGAGGACCTGCTGACGACCATCAACATCACCCGTCACGAGATCGATGCCCGCGACACCAAGCTCGGCCCCGAGGAGATCACCCGCGAGATCCCGAACCTCTCCGAGGATATGCTTGCCAACCTCGACGAGGACGGCATTATCCGCATCGGCGCTGAGGTCGGCCCTGGCGACATCCTGGTCGGCAAGGTCACGCCTAAGGGCGAGA
The DNA here is from genome assembly GCA_905215835.1 of uncultured bacterium. Taxonomy (GTDB): domain Bacteria; phylum Actinomycetota; class Coriobacteriia; order Coriobacteriales; family Coriobacteriaceae; genus Collinsella. Next base: position 5,249 of record CAJMRR010000048.1, read on the forward strand.
GCGCTCTGACCGCCGAGGAGCGCCTGCTGCGCGCCATCTTCGGTGCCAAGGCCCACGACGTCCGCGACACCTCCCTTAAGATGCCTCACGGCGCTTACGGCCGCGTCATCGACGTTGTCCGCTTTAGCCGCGAGAACGGCGACGACCTGGCCCCCGGCGTCAACGAGCAGGTGCGCGTCTACGTCGCCCAGCGTCGTAAGATCCAGCAGGGCGATAAGATCGCCGGCCGCCACGGCAACAAGGGTGTTATCTGTAACGTTCTGCCGGTCGAGGACATGCCCTACATGGCTGACGGTACCCCGATCGACGTTATCCTCAACCCGCTGGGCGTTCCTTCGCGTATGAACGTCGGCCAGCTGCTCGAGTGCCACCTTGGCTGGGCTGCTGCGTGCGGTTGGGATACCGAGCAGGCCGACTCCGACAAGTACGTCCCCGGTCCATTCTTCACCGCGACGCCCGTCTTCGACGGCGCCAAGGAGGACGAGATCGCTGAGGTCATCCGTCGTGCCAACAAGAACATGCTCAACAAGGCCACCGCTGCCTTTGGCGATCACATGCGCCCCGAGTTCGTCACCCAGCTTGACGAGCGCGGCAAGACCCGCCTGTTCGACGGCCGCACCGGCGAGGAGTTCCGCGAGCCCATTACCGTGGGTACGTCCTACATCCTCAAGCTCGGCCACATGGTCGACGACAAGATCCACGCGCGTTCGACTGGCCCTTACAGCCTGGTTACCCAGCAGCCGCTGGGCGGCAAGGCTCAGTTCGGCGGCCAGCGCTTCGGCGAGATGGAAGTTTGGGCACTGTACGCTTACGGTGCTTCCAACGTCCTGCAGGAGATCCTGACCGTCAAGTCCGACGATACCGTGGGCCGCGTCAAGACCTACGAGTCCATCGTCAAGGGCGAGAACGTTCCTGTCCCGGGTATCCCCGAGTCCTTCAAGGTTCTCGTCAAGGAGATTCGTTCCCTCGCACTGGATATCGAGCCCATGCACGATGCCGACGAGGACGCCTCCGCCCCTGTGACCGCCGAGGAGACCTCCGCTCTCGACGACCTGGCTGCGCTCGCCGGCGTTGACGCCGACGTCGAGGCCGAGGATGCCGAGACCGCCGAGGCACCCGAGGCTGTCGCCGCCACGACCACTGATAAGGAGTAGTTGACTGTGGCAGATTTCGAAGCTACTGATTTTGACTCGGTAAAGATCTCCCTTGCCTCCGCCGACCAGATCCGTTCCTGGTCGCACGGTGAGGTCAAGAAGCCGGAGACCATCAATTACCGTACCCTCAAGCCCGAGAAGGACGGCCTGTTCTGCGAGAAGATCTTCGGTCCCGCCAAGGACTGGGAGTGCTCCTGCGGCAAGTACAAGGGCATTCGCTTTAAGGGCATCGTCTGCGAGCGCTGCGGCGTCGAGGTCACCTCGGCCAAGGTGCGTCGCGACCGCATGGGCCACATCGAGCTCGCCGCTCCCGTGTCCCACATCTGGTACTTCAAGAGCCCCACGAGCTTCCCGATGAGCCGTATGCTCGACATCAAGTCCAAGGACCTCGAGAAGGTTCTGTACTTTGCCAGCTACATCATCACCGAGGTCGACTACGAGGCTCGCGAGGCCGACGCCGACGACCTGCGCGAGGAGCTCGCCGCCGATCTGGAAGAGATCGATGCCGAGTGCGCCCGCCAGATCGAGTCCCTCAAGGAGCAGGGCAACCCCGAGAACTTTGACGAGTTCTCCGACGAGGAGCCGCTGACCCCCGAGGAGATCGCCTCTGGCATCGTCGACATCGAGGAAGAGTGCAAGGACGAGAAGCAGCTCCGCACGGACGCCTTCAACGCCTTCATGAAGCTCAGCGAGCGCGACCTCATTTCCGATGAGCCGCTGTTCCGCGAGATGACTCGCTACTACTCCATGTACTTCAAGGGTGGCATGGGTGCCGAGGCCGTCCGCGACCTGCTCGCTGCCATCGACCTTCCTTCCGAGGCCGAGAAGCTCAAGGCCATCATCGCTGACGAGGACTCCCAGAAGCAGAAGCGCGAGAAGGCCGTCAAGCGCCTCGAGGTCGTTGACGCCTTCCTGAAGGGCGGCAACAGCCCCGCGAACATGATCCTGGATGTCATTCCGGTCATTCCGCCCGATCTGCGCCCGATGGTCCAGCTCGACGGCGGCCGCTTCGCCGCGTCCGACCTCAACGACCTGTATCGTCGCGTGATCAACCGTAACAACCGACTCAAGCGCCTGCTCGACCTGGACGCCCCTGCGATCATCGTGAACAACGAGAAGCGCATGCTCCAGGAGTCCGTGGACGCCCTGTTCGACAACGGCCGTCGTGGTCGCCCGGTCTCTGGCCGTGGCGGTCGCCCGCTCAAGTCGCTCGCCGAGGCCCTCAAGGGCAAGCAGGGTCGTTTCCGTCAGAACCTGCTGGGCAAGCGTGTCGACTACTCTGGCCGTTCGGTAATCGTTACCGACCCCAAGCTGCTGCTGCACCAGTGCGGTCTGCCCAAGACCATGGCGCTGGAGCTCTTCAAGCCCTTCGTCATGAAGCGCCTGGTCGAGCTTGGCAAGGTCGAGAACATCAAGGGCGCCAAGCGCGCTATCGACCGCGGTGCCACCTTTGTGTGGGATATCCTCGAAGAGGTCATCGACGGCCGCGTCGTGCTGCTCAACCGTGCACCGACCCTGCACCGTCTGTCCATCCAGGCCTTTGAGCCGGTGCTGGTCGAGGGCAAGGCTATCCACCTGCATCCGCTGGTCTGCTCGCCCTTCAACGCCGACTTCGACGGCGACCAGATGTCTGTCCACGTGCCGCTGTCCAGCCAGGCTCAAGCCGAGGCCCGCGTGCTCATGCTCTCTGCGAACAACCTGCGCTCGCCGGCATCCGGCAAGCCGGTCAACATCCCTTCGCAGGACATGATCATCGGTGTGTACTACCTCACCCAGGTTCGCGAGGGTCTGCCGGGCGAGAACCACGTGTTCTCGAGCTTCGACGATGCGCTGCACGCCTATGACTGCCGCTCCGAGGTCGACATGCAGGCCAAGATCCAGGTCCGCGTGTCCGCTGCCGATGCCAACGTTATCAACGAGGACGGCACCCGTATCTTCCGCGTCAAGAACGGCAAGAACGAGTTTGTCGACTACGACGTCACCGGCAACAAGACCGCGCGCTTCGAGACCTCTATCGGCCGCATCATCTTCAACCGCCAGTGCCTGCCCGAAGACTATGAGTTCATGAACTACAAGATGGTCAAGGGCGATGTGGCCAAGCTGGTTGCCGACTGCTGCGATCGTTACCCTGAGGCCAAGGTCGGCCCGATCCTCGACGCCATCAAGTACTCCGGCTTCCACTACGCTACCCGCGCCGGCCTCACCATCTCGGTGTGGGACGCTCTCATCCCTGCCGAGAAGCAGGAGCTGCTCGATCGCGCCCAGGCCAACGTCGACCAGATCAACGAGTACTTCGAGGAGGGCTTCATCAACGAGACGGAGCGCCACATCGAAGTCGTTAACGAGTGGACCGCTTGTACCGATAAGGTTGCAGCGCTCATGCTCGACATGTTCGACGAGGAGAACCCGCTGTACATGATGGCCGACTCCGGCGCCCGTGGTTCTAAGACCCAGCTGCGTCAGCTCGGCGGCATGCGTGGCCTGATGGCAGACATGTCCGGCGAGACGATCGACCTTCCCATTAAGGCGAACTTCCGCGAGGGCCTGCTGCCGCTCGAGTACTTCATTTCGACCTACGGCGCCCGTAAGGGCCTGGTCGATACCGCATCCCACACCTCGGACTCTGGTTACCTGACCCGTCGTCTGGTCGACGTGGCCCAGGACGTCATCGTCCGCGAGGAGGACTGCGGTACGCACGAGGGCGTCACCTACAACCTCATCATCCCCGGCACCACCGATCTCAACACCGACCTCGTCGGCCGTTGCTTCATCGAGGACGTCGTGGCCCCCGATGGCACCGTGCTCTTTGAGCAGGACGGCTACATCGAGAAGGTCGCCGACATCCAGAAGATGGTCGATGCTGGCCTTAAGAAGGTCAAGCTCCGCGCGCTGCTCACCTGCCGCTCCAAGTACGGCGTGTGCCAGAAGTGCTACGGCTGGGATCTTTCCACCCGTCGTCCGGTCGCCATCGGTACTGCCGTCGGCATTATTGCCGCCCAGTCCATCGGCGAGCCCGGTACGCAGCTTACGATGCGTACCATTCACTCCGGCGGCGTCGCTGGCGTCGACGATATTACGCAAGGTCTGCCTACGGTCAGCCGTATGTTCGATATCGTCGGCAACGTCAACGAGAAGATCCTGGGTCGCGAGGCCGAGCTGGCTCCGTACTCCGGCCACCTCTCGATTAAGCCCGAGAAGTCCGAGTACGTGCTGACGCTCACCGACTCCGAGGATCACACCCGTGTCCTCGACGAGCGCCGCGTCCCCGCTTCGGTGCGCTTTATGCCCGAGATCGAGGACGGCTGCGAGGTTCGCGCCGGCGACCAGATCACCAAGGGCTTCGTCAACTTCCGCAACTTGCGCAAGCTGACCGACATCGAGTCGACGATGCACACCTTCGTCGAGAGCGTTAAGGACGTCTACACCAGCCAGGGCGTCGACCTGAATGACAAGCACATCGAGGTGCTCGCACGTCAGATGCTGCGTCGCGTTCAGATCACCAACCCCGGCGACTCCAAGTACCTGCTTGGTCAGTACGTCGACCGCTACGAGTTCGCCGACGAGGTCGAGCGCGTTGCCCGTCTGGGCGGTCAGGCTCCCGTGGCCGAGCCCGTCATCCTGGGTACGCTCAAGGTCGCGTCCAACATCGACTCCTGGCTGTCGAGCGCTTCGTTCATCCGTACCGCCGGCGTCCTTACCGAGGCTGCCATCGAGGGCAAGGTCGACCACCTGCTCGACCTTAAGTCCAACGTCATCGTCGGTAAGAAGATTCCTGCCGGTACCGGCCTCAAGCCGTACGCCAACGCCAAGCTGACGTATCGCACGGCCGATGGCTACGTGGACATCGATGGTCCGGCTTCGCCCAACGCCAAGTCGCTGCCCGAGTGGGCTCCTGTGGAGCTCAAGGACCTGGACGAGCAGCTCCCGCAGCAGCTCGACTGGGCCGGCTACGACGAGTTCGGTGGTGCTGACGGTTCGTTCACCCGCAACGGCCACACCATCTCCGCCGAGAAGGCTCGCCTGTACCTGTTCGACGACCTGGGCGTGTCGCAGCGCTGGACCAACAAGTTCAGCGAGGTTGGCATCGAGACGGTTGGCGACCTGGTTGGCAAGTCCGAGGAGGATCTGCTGCGCATCGATGGCATCGGTGCCAAGGCGATCGAGGAGCTCCGTGACGGCCTGGAGGCCCACGATCTGCTCTACATCCTCGAGAACAACGACGACGTTGCCGACGAGGAAGACCTCTCGCAGCTGCTGCAGATGGTCTTTAGCCCCGACGGTCCGGACGATATCCTGCTGGGTACCTCCGCTCCGACGCATCACGCCGACGCCGACGAGGAGCTCCTGGGCGCCCCGATCGACGACAAGAAGGCTCCCGCCAACGGCGCGATCAACGAGGACATGGCTTCCCTCGACGAACTGCTCAACCAGCTCGTGGACACCGATGACGCCGAAGAGGCCAAGGACAACGACGAGGAGTAATTTCCTAGTACGTTAACCGCCCTTCCAAAGACCCGTTTCCCAACAGGGAAGCGGGTCTTTTTTTGAAGAGAACCTGCCAAAAAGGGACAGGTTTATTTTGATAGGGTTTTCCTGCTTGAATTTGAAACATTTCGTTCGGTCAAAGCGTATCTATGGTGAGGACCTCAGCAAGAATCATTAACGTCACCGGGAGGTGATTATGGAAGAACAAGCATTTAGACAGGCGGTCGAGGATCACCGTGATGTCGTGTTTCGAATCGCATTGACGTACCTGCGCGATTGTGCCGACGCCGACGATGTTGCCCAAGATGTCTTTCTTAAGCTGCTTAAAAGCGATGGACATTTTGAAAGTTGGGAACATCTTCGTCGATGGCTTATCCGGGTCACGATCAATGAATGCAAATCGCTCTTTCGAAAGCCATGGAGGCGTGTGGAGGATATTGAGAACCTGGCCGATTCGCTTTCGGCGGCGCAGGATGAGACCAAGGCGGTCCTGTCAGACGTTATGCGACTTCCGGAGCGATTCCGCGTTCCCATCGTGCTCTATTACTATCTGGGCTTTTCGACCTCAGAGATTGCCGAGTTGATGCATGTACCAGCCGCGACCGTTCGAACGCGTTTAGCTCGTGGTCGATCGAAGCTCAAATTCATCCTAGAGGAGGGCGACCGTGAAATCCAATCAAATCAAGCAGGCCTTCGAGTCCATCCAAGCCGATAGCGACCTTGCCGACCGTGTTATTGATGCTGCGGCTGGAGAGCCGCTTCGTCGAAAGGGTCACGCGAAGCCTCTGTATGTTGCCGTAATCGGATGTCTTGCCGGAGTACTGGCGACCGGAGGGGTCGCCTACGCCGTTATCAATTCCAGCTATTTTGCCTCAGCCTGGGGAAACCACGGCAATGGGGATTCCATTACCTGGACCAACGGTGGCTCATCGGGGACTAAATACACCTACACCAGAGAGTTTGGTGACGGCATTGCGCCCCAAAGCCTGGAGGGCACAGTCCAGAAGGTTAATCTGTCCGTCGAGGGTAACGGCTATACGCTTGATATCCATGAGATGGCAATCGACCAAAACGGCTGCGGTGCTGTGACGTTTACGCTATCCAATCCAAATGGCGTTAACTACTACAAGCCGGCAGCAGAGACAGGCGAACTTGTTCTCTATGGTGAAGAAGAACAAGGCATCGGCACGCCCAGCATGAACTTCGGCGAGGAATGGGCTGACACACGCTGCACCATTGATAAGGACACATCAAGCGATACTGTCATTAATGGCACGATGTACTTTGCTTCTATGGATCGCGAGCGAGGTTTTCAACATGCGGTCACCTGGAATATCTCGTGGACCGAGGGCGAAGGCGAGGATGCGAAGCCGTTCGAGGCATCGACGCCCGAGTTTAGCGTTGGAGCGTACGTCGATACAAAGGAACTCCGCTCCGATGACTTGCCTCTCGAGATCAGCCCGTTTTCTATCCAGACACACATCGATGATCTGGGCATTGACGCAGTTGATAATAAGCTGACCGTCAGCTACAAGGATGGATCGGAGCAGATTATCGAAGATGACGACGCAGGGGTGTTCAACTTATATTTTTCTTATGCGCGCAATAGCGGAGAGAACATCTGGCTGCCAACGAAGTTGATCGATGTCGACCAAGTGGTCTCAGTAACGCTTGAGGGCACGAGGTGCACGTCAACAGGAGAGACCGAAACGGAAGAGCCCTTTACTATCGTCTATTCGTAAGGTTTGAGGCCGCTTCCTACTAGGGGAAGCGGCCTCTTTTGCGCTAAATGGAAACGCCGCCGATTTCCATGCGACAGATGAGAGCAGATTACCGCTGGAGCGCGACGTTTCCCCAGATAAAACCGACCAAAATAAACCTGTCCCTTTTTGGCAGGTAGCGTTGCCCTGACGAGCACGCCGGATTCCCGGGCCGGGCGGCCTGCGGTTTTAG
>CAJMRR010000049.1 GCA_905215835.1 uncultured bacterium
CCGCCGCATCTTTACCCTCAAGCAGCGCAAGCTCACCCAAACGGTCGCCTGGCTGGTTGATAATGCCGAAGCACTCGACCGCTATGGCGTGGATATCCCCGAAGAGGCTCGCGTACTCGCGCGACGATGCTGGCCGGGAGCCCTGACTATCGTGGTCAAGGCGGCTCCCTGCGTGCCGACCTTTATGCGTGCTGCCGACGACACCGTGGCCCTGCGCGCTTCGGCCTCTCCCGTGGTCCAAGCGCTCATCCGCGCCTGCGGCAGTCCCCTTGCCTGCACGAGCGCCAACACACACGGCGCGCCCTCGCCGGCAAGCTTTGCCGCCGTCGAAGGTCGCATCCTGGAGGGGGTCGATGTTGCCGTCGACGCCGGCGAGACCCCGTGTCGCGACGCCTCGACCATCGTGTCGTTCCAGCACCGCGGGCTCCAGATCCTGCGCCAAGGTGCACTTCCCGCATCAGAGATCGAACGGGTCCTGTCCGACCCGATGCAATAGAAAGGTGTAAGCGATGTCGTTGAATCTGGGCAGCCTGGGCATGGAAGATGCCTCGTTTAACTTTGGCGGTTCCTACATCATGGCGCTCGACTGCGGCACCACCTCGGTACTTGCGACCATCGTCGACGAGTACGGCTGCATCGTCGCGCAGGCACGTCGTAGCGTCAAAACCAGCTTCCCGCGTCCCGGTTGGATAGAGCAAGACCCCATGGAGGTGCTTGCCAGCCAGATCGGCGTGATGATGGAGGTCCAGTTTAAGAGCGGCATCCATTCTGACCGCATCGCCGCCATCGGTATCTCCAACCAGCGCGAGACCACGGTGGTGTGGGACCGCATAAGCGGCCAACCCATCTATAACGCCATCGTGTGGCAATGCCGTCGCACCGCACCTCTGATCGACGAGCTGGTCGAGCGAGGCGCAGAAGAGCTGGTGCGCTCCCGCACGGGACTCACGCTCGATCCGTATTTCTCGGCTTCCAAGGTGCAGTGGATCCTCGACAACGTCGACGGTGCGCGTGAGAGCGCGGCGGCGGGCGACCTCATGTTCGGCACCATCGATACCTGGCTCATCTACAACCTCACCGGCAGTCAGGTCTTTGCCACCGACTACACCAATGCCAGCCGCACGGCGCTCTTTAATATCCATACGCTCGATTGGGACGACGACCTGCTGGCGCTCTTTGACGTTCCACGTTCCATGATGCCCGAGGTTCGTTGGAGCTCGGGCGACTACGGCCGCGTCGCGAGCGACATCATGACCAACATGCCGCCCATCATGGGCGTGGCGGGCGATCAGCAGGCGTCGCTGTTCGGCCACTGCTGCTTCCATCCCGGCCAGACCAAAAACACCTATGGCACGGGTTGCTTTATGCTCATGAACACCGGCGACGAGGTCGTCGAATCCAAGAACGGTCTGGTCTCCACGATCGGTATCGCCGCGGACGGCAAGATCAGCTATGCGCTCGAGGGTTCTATCTTTGCCGCCGGCTCAACCATGAACTGGCTGCGCAACAACATGGGCATCATCTCGAGTGTGAGCGAGTCCGCGCAACTCGCCGTTTCAATCAACGACAACGAGGGCTGCTACTTCGTTCCCGCCTTTGCGGGTTTGGGCGCTCCCTGGTGGGATCCGCATGCCCGCGGTATCGTGTGCGGCCTGACCGGTGCCTCGAGTCGCGCGACCATTGTGCGTGCGGCCTGCGAGTCCATGGCCTACCAGAGTTATGACGTGCTGCGCGCCATGGAGCAGGACGTGGGGCTTTCGATTGAGCGCCTGTCTGTCGATGGCGGTGCCTCGCGCAACGAGTTCATCATGCAATTCCAGGCCGACCTGCTGGATATCCCCGTGCTGCAATGCGAGACGGTGGAGACCACGGCAATCGGTGCCGCGTACTTGGCGGGTCTTGCCGTCGGCTATTGGGAAGACCTTGAAGAGCTGGAGCAAAATGCCCAGATCGTTAGGACCTTCCTTCCCCATATGTCCGCCGAGCGTCGCGAGCAAAACCTTGCGGGCTGGCGTGATGCAGTCAAGCGCTCGCTCAGTACCGCACAGTAGGGCTGCGATGGGCTGCTCGATACAACAAACCGCTAAACTTATGCATGGCGTGCGGCGGCAACATTGCTGCGCGCCTTGTCAGCAAGGCCGTTTTGCGGCTGCAACGAAAGGGGCAATCAACCCATGACCGTCACCTACGATGCGTCCCGTGTGACGCTTGTCGATCATCCGCTCGTCCAGCACAAGCTGTCGATCCTGCGCGACAAAAACACCGGCACCAACCAGTTCCGTCAGCTCGTGCGCGAACTCGCGCTTTTTGACGGCTACGAGGCCATGCGCGACCTGCCTATGGAAGACGTCGAGGTCGAGACCCCCATCACTACCGCCACGTTCAAACAGCTTGCCGGCAAGAAACTCGCCATCGTGCCCATCCTGCGTGCGGGCCTTGGCATGGTCGACGGTATCCTCGACCTGGTGCCCTCCGCTCGCGTGGGCCACATCGGCATGGAGCGCGACGAGGTCACCCACGAGCCGCACGAGTATTACTGCAAGATGCCCAAGGATATCGACCAGCGCATCTGCCTGGTCGTCGACCCCATGCTCGCCACGGGCGGTTCGGCCGAGATGGCCATCAGCTACCTGCGCGGGCGCGGTGTCAAGGACATCCGCATGCTGTGCATCGTCGCGGCCCCCGAGGGCCTCAAGTCGCTGACTGAGAAGGATCCCGATGTGCATATCTATACCTGCGCCATCGACGACCATCTCAACGAGGCTGCCTACATCGTTCCCGGTCTCGGCGACGCCGGCGACCGCATCTACGGCACGCTCTAGTCGCTGGGCTAAGACGGCCGCGGCTGCAAATACGAAGAAACGGTGCGCGCGGTCGAACAAAAGGCGACCGCGCGCACTCCTGTTAACGGACGTTTTGCCCTGCAGGGTTCGAGAAAAACGTATTACCGTACCTGCGGCATAAAGAAGGTCTTAAGAAAACGAACAGGTGCGTATTAACCGATGCTTTTTCGGTTGTACTTTAGCGATTGGCTCGTACAATAGTCACCAATGTTTGGCGGGAACTGTCCTGTGAGGCGATAAAAAAGGAAAGTGAGGACGCCAGTGTTTCAGATAGCCGATCTGCTCGCTATCGTTGCAGGTGCCATCGCGGGCGCGATTGCCTTCCTTCCCTTTGTCTTTACGCTCAAGCCGGTTCTTGACGATAAGCAGAATGCGGACATGCTCAAGGGTATGGTGAGTCTCGCGGTCTCGGCAATCGCGTTGCTTGTCTTTACCTTGGTTGTGTTTGTGTTGTTCGGAGAGGCATTTCGCATGTTCCTCCTGGGCGAGGCGATCGGCTTCGTGGCCTTTATGGCCGCCTGCGCGGTTCGCGTCGCCAAGGCGCTGCGAGATCCTCATGAGGTCGAAAGGTAAGTCGTGGAAATTTTTGAAAAGCTGCCTGATGAGATTAATCATCTGGTCAGCGAGTTCAGCTCCACCCCTGTCGTGGGCGATCTGAGCTGCGGCATCACGCAGTACTCGTTTTGGCTGATCGTCTCCACGATCGTGCTCCTGATCGTCCTGGCCGTGTTCAAGAAGAAGCAGACTTTGGTTCCCAAGGGCTTCTTCGTCAACGGTTTCGAGTACATCATCGAGTACGTCGAGAACGATATCGGCAAGGGTGTCGTGGGTGAGAACTGGAAGAAGCACTTCCCGTTCCTGTGCTCGCTTTTCCTGTTCATCCTGATCAACAACATGATCGGCCTGATTCCGGGAATGAAGCCCGGCACCGGCGCAATCGGCTCCACCGCCGCGCTCGCCATCTTCGCCTTCGTGTACTTCATCTACTACGGATGCAAGGCTCACGGCGTGATCGGCTACATCAAGAGCCTCGCTCCGCAGGGCGTGAGCTTCCCGATGAACGTGCTCGTGTGGGTCGTCGAGCTTTTCTCGACCTTCCTGCGCCTCATCACGCTCGCCGTCCGTCTGTTCTGCAACATGTTCGCAGGACACGTGGTCATGGGCTCGTTCGCCATCATGGCGAGCATGTTCATGCAGCCGCTGCTTCAGCAGGTTTCCGCGGCCCACGCCGTCGGCGCCCTGCCTTCGCTGGCCTGGCTTGCCATTCTCATCCTGATCTATGCGATCGAGCTTGTGGTCGGCGCCATCCAGGCTTACGTCTTCACGGTCCTTACCGCCGTGTATGTCTCCGAGGCAGAGGAGGTCGCGGAGGAGGAGTAGTCTTCCGTTCGCGCCTTAAAGGTAAGGCAATTCGTTAAACCGCCGGTGCCCGTACCCATGGAGCCCGGCAGTTATAAAAAGGTTATCCTGCGTGAAATAAGACACGCACGACAAAGGAGGAATCGTGGGAGTTATCGGTTACGGTCTCGGTGTTATCGGCGCTGGTCTTGCTATCGGCCTGTCTGCTCTGGGTGCTACGGGTGCTATGGCCCGTCAGCCTGAGGTCCAGGGCCGCGTGTTCACCGTCTTCATCATGGGCTCCGCTTTCGGCGAGGCTCTGGCTCTGATCGGCTTCGTTGTCGCGCTGATCGTTAAATAGCACGGAGCGTCAAGTATGAATCTTTCATCCCAGAAGAGCGCGATCGCACTCTCCGCGTCCGCGGCCGCGCTGCTCATGCCGGTTTCCGCGTTCGCCGAGGACGGCGCCGCCGGTGCGGACATCCTCATCCCTAAGATGGCGGAGTTCATCCCGGCGCTTATCGCCTTCCTGATTATCTGGATCGTGCTGGCCAAGGTCGCCCTGCCGGGCATCATGAAAACCATGGAGGAGCGCGGCAAGAAGATCGAGGAGAGCCTCGACGAGGCCGAGAAGACCAAGCAGGAGGCTATCGCCAAGCGCGCTGAGTCCGACTCGATCGTCACCGACGCCCGTCGTCAGGCTGCCGACATCGTTCTCGAGGCCCGTAAGGACGCCGAGTCCGAGCGTGCCCGTATCATCGAGGCTGCTCACAAGGAGGCCGAGGAGATCATCGCCAAGGCCCATACGACCGTCGAGGACGAGCGCAAGTCCATCTACGCCGGTGCCGCGAGCTCCATCGCCGACCTGTCCGTTGCCGTCGCCACCAAGATCGTGGGCGAGGCACTCGAGGACGATGCCGAGCAGAAGAAGCTCATCGAGCGCTACATCCAGGAAGCAGGTAGCCTGAATGCCGACTAGCCGCTATCAGGACAAGGTGCTCGAGACCTACGCGCGTTCCCTTTTGGAAGCCGCCAAGGCCGAGAACCATGTGTTCGAGGACCTCGAGATGATCGAGCGCTTGGCTTCTGCCAGCCCCGAGATCATCGCCGTGCTCGACACCATGTCCAAGCGCGACCAGCTCGACCTTCTTCCCAAGGTGGCAGCTGCCTTTAAGTATGTTGCCGAGGAAGACGAGGATGTAGTGGGCGTGACCGTCACCACGGCGATCCCGCTCGACGACGAGCTGCGTCAAACCATCACTAAGAAATGCGAGCAGGACTTCGGCCGCAAGGTATTCCTTATCGAGCAGGTCGACCCGTCTATCGTGGGCGGCCTGGTGCTCGAGGCCCGCGGCGAGCGTCGTGACATTTCCGTCAAGACGCAGCTGCGCATCGCGCAGGAGACCCTCGCAAACTCTGCTAATTCGTACGGAGGTGAAGCCTAATGTCCGAAACCCTCAATGCCCAGGATATCGCCAAGAAACTGCAGGAGCAGCTCACGAGCCTCTCCGCGACGGTCGATACGCATGAGGTTTCAACGGTCGACGAGGTAGGCGACGGCATCGCGCGCGTCTCCGGCCTCAAGAGCGCCATGGCAGGCGAGCTTCTGGAGTTCAAGAGCTCCGATACCGGTGAGACCGTCTTCGGCCTTGCCCAGAACCTTGACCGTGACGAGGTCGGCGCCGTTCTGTTCGGTGCCGTCGACTCCATCAAGGAAGGCGACGAGTGCCGCACCACTGGCCGCGTTATGGATATCCCCGTGAGCCGTGCCATGCTCGGCCGCGTCGTCAATCCGCTCGGCCAGCCCATCGACGGCCTGGGCGACATCGTCGCTACGCACCGTCGCCCCATCGAGTTCAAGGCTCCCGGCGTCATCGATCGTACCCCGGTGTGCGAGCCGGTTCAGACCGGTCTGCTCGCTATCGACTCCATGGTGCCTATTGGCCGCGGTCAGCGTGAGCTCATCATCGGTGACCGTAAGACCGGTAAGACCGCCATCGCCATCGACGCTATCCTCAACCAGCGCGGCAAGGGCATGGTCTGCATCTATGTCGCCATCGGCCAGAAGGCCTCCACGGTTGCCAACATCCGCGAGACCCTCGCTCAGCACGGTGCGCTCGACTACACCATCATCGTTTCGGCCACCGCTGCCGATTCCGCCCCTATGCAGTACATCGCGCCTATGGCCGGTGCCGCTATTGGCGAGTTCTTTATGTACAACGGCGAGGACGGCAAGCCCGCCAGCGAGACCAACCCCGGCGGCCACGTGCTCGTCATCTACGATGACCTGTCCAAGCAGGCTGTGGCCTACCGTCAGATGTCGCTGACGCTGCATCGTCCGCCCGGACGCGAGGCCTATCCTGGCGACATCTTCTACCTGCACTCTCGTCTGCTCGAGCGTGCCGTCAAGATGTCCAAGAAGAACGGTTACGGCTCCATGACGGCACTGCCGATCATCGAGACCCAGGACGGCGACGTCTCGGCCTACATTCCGACCAACGTCATTTCCATTACCGATGGTCAGATCTACCTGCAGTCCGAGCTCTTCTTCCAGGGTCAGCGCCCGGCAGTCGACGTGGGTATCTCCGTGTCCCGCGTCGGTGGCGATGCGCAGACCAAGGCCATGAAGCAGGTCGCCGGCAACCTCCGTCTGGACCTCGCTTCCTATCAGGAGCTCGCTGGCTTTACGCAGTTTGGCTCCGACCTTGACGAGGCTACTCAGAAGCAGCTGACCCATGGTGCCCGCATGACCGAGCTCCTGAAGCAGCCGCGCTACAAGCCGTTTGAGGTTGGCGAGCAGATCGTTACGCTGTTCGCTGGCAACGAGGGCTTCCTGGATGACCTGGAGATTGCCGACGTGCTGCCTTTCCGTGCCGAGCTCATCGAGTACATGGACAATGGCTTTGGCTCGCTGCTCGACAAGGTTCGCGCCAAGAAGATCGATGATGACACCAAGGCTGAGCTCTTGCGCGTCATCGGCGACTTCAAGCAGCAGTTCATGGCCAAGCACCATTCGGATGTTTCTGGATCAGAGGAGAACTAAGCCCCATGGCCAACCTTCGCGACATTAAGAAGCGAATCTCCTCGGTTACCACGACCAAGCAGATCACGCGCACGATGGAGATGGTCTCTACGGCCAAGATCCGTCGTGCTCTCGATCGCTCCAAGCAGGCCGAGCCCTATAAGGAGGCGCTGACCGACGTCATGTTGACGGTCGCCGGCGACGCCTCCTGTTCGGGCACCGATCCCATGCTGCAGAAGCATGAGAGCGTCAAGCATGGCCTGATTGTCGTTATTGCCTCGGACCGCGGCCTTGCCGGCGGTTTCAATACGACGGTGGAGCGCACGGCCGAAAAGCTCGCCGCTTCTTGGGCGAACGACGGCATCGAGTGCGAGATCATCGCGTGTGGGCGCAAACCGGCCACGTATTTCCGTGACCGCGAAAACGTCGTCATGCACTTTGAGGGCAACTCCTCTGAGCCCGATTTCAATCAGGCCCGCATGATCTCCTCTCATATCTGCGATGCGTATCGTGCCGGTGAGCTTGACCGTGTCGAGCTTGTCTACCACCACGCCAAGAACCGCGTGGATCAGGAGCTTCGCGTCGAGCATCTGTTGCCGCTCGACCCCGAGATGATCGCTATGGCCCACGGTCCGCGTAAGAACGAGACCGACGCCCCTAAGCGCATCTCGTCCACGTTCGAGTTCGTGCCCTCTCCCGAGCATGTTCTCGGCAAGCTTGTGCCGTCTTATATCCTGACGGTCATCTACCAGGCCCTGATCGATTCGGCGGCTGCCGAGCAGGGTGCACGCCGCAAGGCCATGCACTCCGCGACGGAAAACGCCACCGCGATCATCTCGACCCTTACCCGCACGTATAGTCGCGTGCGCCAGGCTTCGATCACGACCGAGATTAACGAGATCGTCGGCGGAGCCTCAGCATTGGAGGAACAGTAATGGCTAATAACACCGTAAAGCTTGCGGTCGAGGAAGCCACCAAGAAGACGACTGCCGGTGATGGTCGCATCGTGCGAATCATCGGCCCTGTCGTCGACGTCAAGTTTGACGGCGCGGTGCCCCCGATCTACAACGCGCTCACGGTCGAGGCCGAGACCCCGATCGGTCATCTGAGCACGATCCTCGAGGTCGAGAGCCAGCTTCCGGGCGGCGTCGTCCGCACGGTCGCCATGTCCTCGACCGACGGCCTGCAGCGCGGCCTCATCGCCACCGATACCGGTGAGCCCATGAAGATGCCCGTTGGTCCCAAGACGCTCGGCCGCATTTGGAACGTCATGGGCAAGCCCGTCGACGGCAAGCCCATGCCCGAGGTGGAGGAGTTCTACCCCATCCACCATGCAGCGCCCCGTTTCGACGAGCTCACCACCAAGACCGAGATCTTCGAGACCGGCATCAAGGCCGTCGACCTGCTCGAGCCCTACATCCGCGGCGGCAAGACAGGTCTGTTCGGCGGCGCCGGCGTCGGCAAGACCGTTCTGATCCAGGAGCTCATCAACAACCTCGCCCAGGAGCACGGCGGCACCTCGGTGTTCACCGGCGTCGGCGAGCGTACCCGCGAGGGCACCGACCTGTTCCTCGAGATGAGCGAGTCTGGCGTTATCGACAAGACCTGCTTGGTCTATGGTCAGATGAACGAGCCGCCCGGAGCGCGTCTGCGCATCGGTCTGGCCGGCCTTACCACCGCTGAGTACTTCCGCGATCGCGGCCAGGACGTTCTGCTGTTCATCGACAACATCTTCCGCTTCTCCCAGGCAGGTTCCGAGGTTTCCGCACTGCTGGGCCGTATGCCGTCCGCCGTTGGTTACCAGCCCACGCTGGCAACCGAGATGGGCGACCTCCAGGAGCGCATTACCTCGACCAAGACGGGCTCCATTACCTCCGTCCAGGCTGTCTACGTCCCCGCAGACGACCTGACCGACCCGGCGCCTGCCACGACGTTTACGCACCTCGACGCCACCACGGTTCTTTCGCGTAGCATTTCGTCGCTCGGCCTGTTCCCGGCTATCGACCCGCTCGCATCTTCCTCCGACGCTCTCGATCCCTCGATCGTCGGCGAGGAGCACTACCGTGTCGCCGTCAAGGTCCAGGAGCTCCTGCAGGAGTACTCCGACCTTCAGGACATCATCGCCATTCTGGGTATGGACGAGCTGTCCGAGGAGCAGCGCCTTACGGTCAACCGTGCCCGTAAGATTCAGCAGTTCCTCTCGCAGTCCTTCCACGTCGCTGAGAAGTTCACCGGCAACCCCGGTGTCTACGTCCGCGTCGAGGATACCGTCCGCTCTTTCGCCGAGATTGTCGACGGCAAGGCCGATGACCTGCCCGAGCAGGCTTTCCGCTATGCTTCCACGATTGAGGACGTGCGCGAGCGCGCCCGCAAGATGGGGGAGAAGTAGGTTATGCGTATCCGCATCGTGTGCCCCGTGAGCTGCGCCTATGAGGGCGACGCTGCGTTTGTGTCGATTCCGTCCACGGATGGCGAGTTTGGCGTTCTGCCTGCTCACTCCAGCGAGATCTGCACGATCGACCGCGGTTACGTTCGCGTTTCCGATAAGGCCATGGGCACTGTCGACCACACGTTTGCCGTGGCCGGCGGCTATGCCCAGGTTGCGGACGATGTCGTGACCGTTCTCGCCGAGCGCGCTTGCGATTTGGCGACCGTCGATGCCGACAAGCTTAAAGCTGATATTCAAGGTTTTGAAGAGAAGCTGGGTAATTTGTCGGAGGATGATGCACGCCGCGCCTACCTCTATAATGAAATCGCATGGTGTAAGCTCAAGCTTGCCCAATAGTCAAACGATTTAGCGTTCGACCATTTGCGAACACATCATGCCCGGGATGGCCCAGCCACCCCGGGCATGCTTTTTGAAAGGGTAGACCTTGGATATTATCCGCGTTGAGGGTGGCCACGCCATCGGAGGCTCCGTGCCCGTCTCGGGCGCCAAGAACTCCGCGCTCAAACTCATGGCGGCAACGCTTCTGGCGCCGGGCAAGACGACGCTGCAGAACGTGCCCGATATTTCCGATGTCCACGTGATGGGCAAGGTGCTCAAAGGCATGGGCGCTACGATCGATGTTCTCGACGAACACACGCTCGAGATTGATACCTCTCAGGTCGATTCTTGGGAGGCCCCCTACGAGCTCGTTGCCAAGATGCGTGCTTCCACAGCCGTGATGGGACCCCTGCTGGGTCGCTTCCATCGCGCCAAGATCGCCATGCCGGGCGGCTGCAACCTGGGTGCTCGCAAGATCGATATGCACATTCTTGGTCTTGAGGCCCTGGGCGTTGAGTTCGATACCGCCCACGGTTACATCAACGCTAATGCGCCCCAAGGTCTGCGCGGTACCACCGTCACGCTCGAGTTCGCCAGCGTCGGTGCGACCGAGAACCTCATCATGGCCTCTGTGCGCGCACAGGGCACCACGGTTATCGACAATGCCGCCCGCGAGCCCGAGATCGTCGATCTCGCCAACATGCTCAACGAGATGGGCGCCAAGATTGTCGGCGCGGGCACGCCCGTCGTGACTATCGAAGGCGTGGAAGAGCTCCATCCCGTTACCCATCGCGTAGTGGGCGACCGCATCGAGGCCGGTACCTTTATCGTCGCCGGTGCGCTGATGGCCGACGATCGCGGTGTTGACGTCACGGGTTTTTGCCCCATTCACTTGGGCATGGTTCTCAAGAAGATGGAGCTTATGGGCATCGATTGCGAGCGTACCGACGACGGCGTCCATGTGAACCGTGCCGAGCGTATCAAGCCGGTCGATATCCAGACGCTTCCGTTCCCCGGTTTCCCGACCGACATGCAGGCGCAGATTATGGTACTCTCCGCCCTTGCCGATGGCAGTTCCGTTATTACCGAAAACATCTTCGAGAATCGCTTTATGTTCGCCTCTGAGCTGGTGCGCATGGGTGCCGACATTCGTATCGAGAGCCATCACGCCATGATTCATGGCGTCAAGGGCTTCTCGGGTGCACAGGTTACCTCGCCCGATCTGCGTGGCGGAGCGGCCCTCGTCGTAGCGGGCTTGATCGCCGACGGGACGACCGAGGTTTCGGCCATTCATCACATCAAGCGCGGCTACGAGCAGTTTGTCGAAAAGCTGCAGGCGCTCGGCGCGCATGTCGAGCATGCTACCGTCCCCGATCCCGTCATCTACTAATACAGGTTGCCTATGTTTAATAAAAAGCCCCTCGCGGATACCACTACCCGAAGACCCTCAACTGGTGCGCAGGCCAAGATCTACAGTCGCGATAACGTGGCTCGCTATTCCGAGCGCGCTCGCCAACGTCGTCGTAGCCACACGATTCGTCACGTCGCGCTCATTGTCGTGCTTGGCGTGCTGCTGAGTGCCACTACCGCTGCCGGCCTGTGGTTTGCCACCATTATGGGCAAGCTCGGCGATTCTAATGTCATTACCGACAATCTGCGTCGGGTTCTGGTTGACACCGATGAGGCAAAGGATCCGTTTTACGTGCTGCTTCTTGGCACCGACGGCCGTCCGGGCGAGGATACGTACCGTGCCGACTCGATTATCCTGGCACGCATCGACCCCACGCAAAAGCAGGCGACGCTCATTTCCGTTCCGCGCGACACCAAGGTCGAGTACAAGGGCGAGACCATGAAGATCAACGCCTGCCATACCGTTGGCGGCGCCGAGGCCATGGTCGAGGCTGTCAACGAGCTGTGCGGTGTTCAGATTTCCCACTATGCCGAGGTCAGCTTCGACGGTATGCAGGCGCTGATTGATTCGGTTGGCGGTATCGACATTAACGCAACCGATGATGTTGACGACCCCGAGCACCTGGATATTAAGATTACCGCTGGCCAGCAGCATATGGACGGTGCCACCGCCCTTACCTATGCCCGCTGCCGCTACACCTATGCCGACGGCGATTACACGCGCATGCGCCACCAGCGTCAGGTGCTTGGCGCCCTTGCCAACCAGATTCTCAATAACTTCGATGCCACGAAGATCTTTGGCCTGGTTAATTCGCTGTCCGATATGCTCGTAACCGATATGAGCGTTCAGGATATCGTGGCTACGGTCAACGCCATGCGCGGTATGGATGTCGACGGTATCTACTCGGCCAACCTGCCCTCGTACGCCGACGACAGCACCATGATCGACGGTGTGAGCTACGTCTTTGTCTACGAGGACGAGCTCAAGGAAATGATGGAGCGCGTCGATGCCGGCAAGGACCCCAAGGGTCCCAACACCATGGGCCTTTCCGACGGTTCCAGCTCTACGATCGGCGACCTGAACAACAACACGTCTGACGATTACGCAAACGGTACCGCAACCTCATCGGTCAGCTCTGACGATTCCGATGACTCAAGCGATTCGAGCGATTCGGACTACTACGAAGAGCCCACCGGCGACGGTAACGGCTACGAGGCCAACTATTAGAGTTACGCGGTTTTACCAAACCGCGTAACCGCTTGACGCTACGCGGGCCGCATTTGGACAATCTGACGTTCAACTTCAAGGGCGCGACCAGAAGGTCAGCGC
>CAJMRR010000050.1 GCA_905215835.1 uncultured bacterium
CTGCTCACGGGCCTGCTTAAGCCCGCCTCGGGCAGTGTGCGCGTTACGGGCCTGGATACTGCCGCGGTCCCCACGAGCCGTATCGCCCGCGAGGTCGCAACGCTCTTCCAAAACCCCGACCGCCAGATCTGCAAGGATACCGTACTCGACGAGGTCGCCTTTGGCTTGGAGCTGGGCGGCATGGACCGTGCCGAGGCTCTGCGTCGCGCCCAGCTGGTCATCGACCGCTTTGGTCTGCCCGCCGACGAGGCACCGTTCTCGCTTTCGCGTGGCCAGCGACAAATGGTGGCACTTGCCTCCGTCGTAGTGGTTGAGCCCAAGATCGTCGTGCTCGACGAGCCCACGAGCGGCTTGGACTACCGCGAGTGCATGACCGTCATGGAAACAGTGCGCACCATGGCCGAGCGTGGCTGCGCCGTAATCATGGTCTGCCACGATATGGAAGTCGTCTCGGATTTTGCCGAGCGCATTGTGGTAATGGCCGACGGTCGCATCCTCGACCGCGGCCGCACGCACGAGCTATTCTCGAACATCGATCTCATGCGGCGTGCCTACGTGGAGCCTCCCCAGGTTATTGAACTCTCGCGCCGTCTGGCATCTTCCGTCTCGCCCGCTTTTGCGCAGGTGAGCGAGGTCACCGATGTCGTTCGAATTACCAAGGAGATGGTCCACCGTGGTTAACGTCATCGACTACATGCCGGGCGATACACTGCTGCATCGCCTAAACCCCGTCGTCAAACTGGGCCTCGCCGCCGCCATCATCGTCGGCATCTTCTTGTCCGACACCTACGTGGCGCTGCTGGGCTTTTTGGCGCTCACCCTTGCACTGGGTGCCTATGCCGGCGTCGTCGACCGTCTGTTCTCGCTGCTCAAGTTGCTGATTCCGCTCGCGCTTATCATGCTGGTGCTCCAGCTGGCCTTTATGCGCGATGGCAATGTGGTGTGGGGCTTTATCACCGACACGGGCCTCGTCACAGGATCGAAGGCCTGCCTGCGCCTGCTGGGTGTGGCGTTACCACTCATCCTCATGCTCATGGTGACCAAGCTCAACGACCTTGCCAACGCCTGCGTCGAGGTGCTGCACGTACCGTATCGCTATGCCTTCACCTTTACCACGGCGCTGCGCTTTGTGCCGGTGTTTGGTCAGGAGATGAACGCCATCATGGAGGCGCAGACCGCACGCGGCGTCGAGTACGACACCAAGAACCCCATCAAGAAGCTTAAGCTCATGTTGCCACTGTGCGTGCCGTTGCTCATCTCGAGCGTGGGCAAGACCGATGCCACAGCCTTGGCGGCAGAACAGCGCGGCTTCTATCTGCGTACGCGCGCCAGCTCGTACAAGCGCTACCCCATCAAGGGCCTGGACATCGCCGTGCTCATCGTCAGCATCGTCCTCATCGCCATCGGCTTCCTGTTCTAGTTCACCACCGACAGCAACCGCCCAACGCAAAAGGCCTCGGCTCGCACCAAACGAGCCGAGGCCTTTACTGTTTCACCAGATAAAACCTACCAAAATAAACCTGTCCCTTTTTGCCAGGTCGGAAGCTAGAGGCGGTAGGGGGCGCCGCTGCGGATGATGGATTCGCGCACCAGGACATCCATGGCGTCGAGGGTGATCTCGGGCATCTCTCGGTACTTCTGCAGCACCGAGAGATCGGTGCAGGCCAGAATGACGCGGTCACAGCCGCTACGGGCGAACTCCCACATCACGCGGTCGAACTTATCCATATCGGGCTCACGTCCGGCCTTCACATCATCGTAGATAAGCGACATCACATCGTTCTGACGTTTCTCGCTGGGATAGACAACCTCAACACCCGCAGCCTTACATTCGCGGCCGTAGACACCCGCGCCCACGGTTCCGTCGGTGCCCATGATGCCAATCTTGTGCACCGGCTCGGCCGGCATACTCAGGTTGGGGTCGAACTCGCACTCCCCCATCACCGCACCGGCCAGAGCATAGCGCACCGACTCACGCGGCATGTGGATAATCGGCACCTTCGTAAACGACTGGATCTGGTCGTAGAAGTAGTGCGACGTGTTGCAGGGAATGGCAATGTGCGCACAGCCCAGCGACTCGAGTGCCTGGGCACACTCTTTCATGGTCGCCAGCAGCTTAGCATGCTCGCCGGTCTTAATGGCCAGCGTGCGGTCGGGCATGGTCGACTTGGAGAGTACCACCATGTCGATATGTTCCTGATCGCAGGCAGCAGCCGTATGACGCACCACCTGGTCGTAGTAATACGACGTGGCCTCGGCGCCCATGCCGCCGATAACTCCCAGCTTTTCCATCGCCGCCTCCTTGGTGACGCTTGCGCAATTGCGCGTATCATACCCGCGCCCGCCCGATGCAAACCGGACGGGCGCCGCGCTCATCTACTTGTAATACGTCTTGAACAGCTTAAAGTGGCGCAGCTTGGTGTGCCACATGCGCAGCCAGCGGTTAAAGACAAAGTCGCCCTTCATAAACGAAGGGTCGGCGCCCTTGCCTTCCTTGTCCAGGCGATGCACCTTAGCGCGCAGCTCGGGATCCTTGACGTACTTGTCGACGACGCCCATGGGGACGACCATCCACAGGGCCTCGTCCTGCGCCGTCACAAACTCCGGCTCAAACGGGTGGTTGAACACATACTCGTCCACCACATACTTGGCAACGTTAAAGCCGCTGTTGGTAACGTAGTAGTTGCTGCGACCCTGGCGCGTGTTGAAATCGAAGAACTTAAACGAGCCATCGCGCTCGTCGTACTTAACGTCAAAGTTGGAATAGCCCACAAAGTGAAGGTCCTCGAGCAACTTGCGCACGCCGCCCATGAGCTCGTCGTTGGGTTCGGTAATGATACAGGCATGGTTGCCGACACCGTGGGGCTGATGCTCCTCGAGCAGCACATGGCCCAGGCACATCATGCGCACCTTGCCGTTGCGGTCGGAATAGCTGGTGAGCACGCGCATGTACTCGTCGTTGCCGGGCACGCGATCCTGCAAGATCAGATCGTCGGTGTAGCCGCTGGCATACGAATCGCGAATGACCTGTTCCAGCTCGGCGCGGTCGGCAATCTCATAGGCCTTCTTCTGGCCCTCGAACTCATGCTGCCACCACATGATGCCGTCAGAAGGCTTCAGAATCATCGGGTAAGGAAAATCGATCTGATCGAGCACTTCGGCAGGCGCCTCACCCTGAGCATTGAGCATCGCCTTGGTAAAGGTAAACGTGTGCGGATAGGGCACACCATGCTTCTCGCACAGCTCGTAGAAGATCTCCTTCTTCTGGCACTGCTCGAGCATGCTGTAGGGCGCGTAGGGAGCGACGATGTTATCCGCCAGCTCATGGGCATCCTTGGCCTGAGCCACGAGGGCAACATAGTTATCGCCACAGCCCACAAGGACAATCGTCTTGTCGGCATGCGTTTGGGCAATGCCGTTGACGGTTTTGAGCATCACGGGCATGGTATCGATATCCACGTTGGGCGTGTAGTCGATAATCTGGCTGCGGTACGCAGGGCCCGTCTGGTACTTGCCAAAGACCAGACTCTTGACCTGGTACTCCTCGTAGAAGGCGCGCGCCACCGAGTAGGCGTTGATGTCGCCACCGAGCAGCACGGGGATGAACTCGCGCTCTGTAAACTGCAATGCCATGGAAACTTCCTATCATGAACTGCCACACAACGGGCGGTCTTTGCGCAACTGATTTATTCTAGCGTGCCAAGCCGCCGGCGCCCAAAGCTCCACCGTATCTATGGCAATCGACGTAATCGTCCAGCACGAAGGCCAGCACGAAGACGGCGCTCACCGTTGTATGACAATGGGCAATGAACCTACCATTGTTGTAGGATTCAGTGTATTGACATCCTCGAGCGAAAGGCGCGCACGTGCCCCAAGACCATCCGACCGATAATCCCATCCTCAATGCCGCGAGGCGCGAGCTGGCGGAACGTGCGAAAGCGACCGCTCCCCTGTGCACGGCAAACGACGCCTACAACGGGCCTGCCCGTATCGTCTCAATCAACACGTCGGAGCACAAAGGCACGCGTAAGTCACCCGTCGCCGACGGGCACGACACCGTCATCGAGCAGTTTGGCCTCGCCTCCGATGCGCACGCCGGGCATTGGCACCGTCAGGTTTCCTTTTTGGCCGCAGAGTCCATCCAGACGGCGCAGACGCGCGGGCTCGATGTGCACGAGGGCGACTTTGGCGAGAACTTCACAACCCAGGGCATCAACCTGCTCTCGCTCCCCCTGGGAACGCAGCTCAAGATTGGCAACGATGTCCTGGTCGAAATCAGCCAAATCGGCAAGGTCTGCCACACACGCTGTGCCATCTACTATCTCGCCGGCGACTGCATCTTTCCCCACGAGGGCGTTTTTGGCGTGGTACTAAAGGGCGGAGAGGTCTACGCCGGCGACGATATCCAGGTAATCAAACTCGGCGACGGCACCTGTTCGTTCACCCCCGCCGAAGCCCTCGAAGAGATTAAGCAGGCTCGCCAGAAGGGCACGCTGTAGTTATAAAACCCCACGTTGAGATGGCTTTTACAGCCCAAAACTCCTCTCAAACAGGGCTCTGTAACGTTAAAGTTGAACTCTATGGTTTCTCAACAATTCGTCATAACTGCAGGTCAAAGCCAAAGCCTCAAGTTCAACTTGACCCTTTGGAACCTTTAAGGTTCAAGTTGAGGTCGAAAGCAGTAGTAGAATACCGTTCGAACCATAACCTACGATTGATTGCAGAGGGACTGGATGCAGCATTCGAATCATCGCACCGCAGTGCTCATTGCGTCGAAGCCGGCTCGTATCATCACGAGCGCCGCGCTCGCCGTTGCGCTAACGGCCACGCCGATGCTCTCCCCCGTTGCGGCGTATGCCGCCTCGCAGGCAACGCAGGACCAGCTTTCCGCAGCCCAGCAGAAGATCGAAGCCGCCACGAGCGCCTACAACGACGCCCGCACCAAACTCGATGACCTGCAAAAGCAGATTGACTCCAATGAGGCAAGCATCGAGGAAATCGAGGCCAAGCTTCCCGAGCAGCAGGCCAAGGCAAGCTCCGCCATGCGCGATCTGTACAAGTATCAGAAGGGCACCAATCCCATCGTGAGCTTCCTGGTCAACGCGCAGAGCCTGGGTGAGTTCATCACGACCTGCAAATACACCAACCAGATCACGAGCTCGAGCGTCGACGAGATCGAAGAGCTCAATAACATGCAAACCGAACTCGAGCAGAACAAGGCCGAGCTCCAGCAGGCCAAGTCTCAACTTGAGGCAGAGCAGAAAAACGCCGAGGATGCGCTGGCGCAGGCCCAGCAGCTCCGCAGCGAGGCACAGGCAAAAGCCGAGCAGGAAAATGCCGCCGAGCTTGCCAAGCTTGAGGCCGATAAGGCCGCTGCCGCCGAGAAGCTCTCGGGCGAGGGCGTAAGCGGCAGCAATTCCAGCAGCCAGGCCACCAACACCAACACCACCATCGACACCACGGTGAACAGCTCCAATACCGGTAGCTCCGATTACGATTCGTTCATTAATGAGTGGACAGGCCGCATCGACAATTATCTCGCCGGCTCCCCCATGGCAGGCCAGGGCTATAACTTTGCCGTCGCCGCTTGGAATACCGGTGTCGCCCCCCGTTGGTCCCCCGCCATCGCCTGCATCGAGAGCACCAAGGGTGCTTATTGCGCCAATTCTTTCAACGCCTGGGGCTGGAGTGCACGTGGCGGCGGTTGGCGCAGCTTTGGCAGCTGGAGCGAGGGCATCTCCGCTCACGTTGCCTATCTGGGCGCCAACTACGGCTCCACCCTTACCCCGGCAGCAGCCAAAAAGTACTGCCCGCCCACGTGGCAGGACTGGTACAACAAAGTCGCCGCTCAGATGAACCGCATCTAAGTGCAACTGCAAAGGGCCCCAATGGGGCCCTTTTCTTTTAGGTAGCGGAGGTATCGACGACGCCGGTCGCATTGGCAACCGCGACTATGACGATCATGCATAGGAGCAGCGCACCCAATGCCTTGAGCCAGAGTTTCGCGAGTTTCTTGCCGCGATAGCTGTCGAGCAGCGCGAATCGCCGACGAAGACGGCGCTTATCGAGCAGCGCAAAATGCATAAGCACCATAAGGCCATCGACAAAGAAAAAATACTCGATTATGAGAAGCCACGTCGGGTAGCTTTGGTTTGCTCCGGTGGGGTGAAAGACGGCAAAGTGACTTCCGGCAAAGAACACAAGCAGCGAGAAGCAGACGAGCGTATTCCAAATGCGCCCCAGAGACTCCGGAATGCGAGAGAGCAGACCGCATGCAGCGGAGGCGGCAGGCCTAGGAAGCCCTGCGGGGCTCTGGAGCCCTTGGGGCGTCAATACCGTCTCCGAGGCCGGAGTACGGACAGGCGCAGGCGCAGGAGGCCGCACGGGGCGACTCAGATCGTATGCCGCGCGCGTCGCCCGTCCCAACGCTTCCGCACTCGCAAAACGCTTGGCCGGGTCGAGCGCCATCGACATGCAGACGGCATCGGCAAGTGGAGTGGGAATGCCACGCGTCTCGCATTGCTCGCGCATGTCGAGCCCTGGTTTAGGGTCGACTCCCGTCAAGCAGAAGAACAACAGGGCGCCAAGTGCGTAGACGTCGCTTCGCACGCTCGTCTGCCCAAACCCATACTGCTCGGGCGGCGCATAGGGTCGCGTGCCAAACTTGACGGTATCGGCATCGGCACCATCGCGCCATACGCGCGCGATCCCCAAGTCGATAATCACCAGCGATGAAAACGTCAGGCCGTCATCAGACGTATAGTTGGCACCTGTCACGATGATATTCGACGGCTTGAGGTCGCGATGGATCACCGGCGCCGAAGTCTCCCCCGCCATTGCAAAACCGGCATGGAGCTCACCCACGGCGTCGCAAAGGACAGGATACAGTTCACGCGCATAATCGGGGGTGGCTCCCAGACGGCCCACCAGCGCCCCGAGCGTCTCCCCTTCGATGTATTCCATAACCACGTTGAGCTCGTCGCCCACACGACGACAATCGACGATTCTGGGCAGGTGCTCAAAACGCCTGCCTGCCCGCTGAGCGGCAAACAGGCGCTCGTATGCCCCGCCGATTTGAGCCGAAGCATCGATACGTTTACGGACAAAGGGGCCGAGCGAACCACCGCCGGTTCCTTCAAAGTACACGAGCTCGGTTGTTTCAACATGCGAGTGCTTAAGTACACGCTCC
This sequence comes from uncultured bacterium, assembly GCA_905215835.1. Taxonomy (GTDB): domain Bacteria; phylum Actinomycetota; class Coriobacteriia; order Coriobacteriales; family Coriobacteriaceae; genus Collinsella. Next base: position 7,190 of record CAJMRR010000050.1, read on the forward strand.
ACGCGATAACTGTCGTCGCGATCGAGCGACGTCAGGTGCTCGGCAAGCGCTGCGGCCAACTCGTCATCGGAATATGTTGGGGTCTGAGTATCCATAGTCTCCATCATAGCGCAGGGCGCAGACACCCCATGGCATCCGCGCCCCGTTCGTTTGCATCGTTGTTCGGCAGCTCCGCCGGCTCAAATATCAGCCGCTAACTCACCGTCTCCTCGCCAAAGCGATACAGCTCCTCGTTGACCTTTTGGAGACTGCACCCGCGATCGATGCAAAAGATGATAATCGCATCGCGGCGGTCCTTGCAGTTAAGGACGCTTACCCCGGCAGCCGTCAGCGCACGGTTGGTCTCTTTGAGCGTCAGCGCCATCGCAAAGGCAATCTGCAGCACCTTATTGCGACTCGGATGACGCGCACCGGTAAAGATCTGATAGCCAAAGGTCTCATTGAGATCAGCCATACGGACCACGCGCGAGCGCTCCAAGCCCTTTTCCCGCAGTAGCTGCTTCAGGTAGTCCGAAAGCGACGGGGCGGCAAAGTCGTGCTCTCTGATATAGCCATCGATGTTCGGCGCATCGAGAAGCTCATTGAGCAACTCCTCGGTCAGCTTTTTATCGGACATACGACTTCACCTCCCATACGGCGCAACGGTAGCGACATGCTAGGCCAACACCCAGCTTGCAGTGGTAGACTTATCAAACATGTTGGCAAAATACAGTGCCTTCTTGATATCGCCATCAAAGTAGATATTGCCCGCCACAGAGCCACCAGCGGCAAGGGTACCAGACTGCAGCTCATCGGAGCCCTCGCTGTAGTAACCCTGATTCTGCTGAGCGCCGTTGGCGTCCTCGCCCTTCCAGTCGTAGATGTTGTAATCTGCGCCCTCATCACCATTGTTGACGTACGTGACGTGAATGCCCGTCATGGTCGAACCGTCATAATTTGTGAGGCCGGGCTGGACGGAATCGACAACGACGGAAAGACCGGCAGCCGTGGTCACCGTCGCACCAACCGCCAGGTCAGTCGTAGACTGCTCTTCCTTCTTCGCCTCTTCCTTCTTGTCGCCATCGCCAGCGTCCTCGGTGACGGTCGCCTTATCGCTACCACAACCGGTAAGAAGACCGGCAGTCCCCAAGGCGACGGTGGCGAATGCGCCCAGTGCAGCGCGACGGCTCAGCAGCACTTCGTTTTCAAGCTTTTTCATCATGCATCCTTCCTACGATCCGGCTACCGTGCCGGCACACAGCACATCGTAGGAAGGATTAAACTTGAATTCATTAGCTGAGAGCTAAGGCTGCGGTAAACGGCCAATGCAGTTATCCAAACGCCGAGCAAACGCACTTTGCGCAACCGTCTGCTGGCAGTGCATCAACCCACCGTGACGGATTCCCCGGTAAAGGTGCTCACAAGCAACAGGATAAAGAAGGCCAAATAGCTGATGCTCAGCAGGTAGGCGATGACCAAAAAGGCAACCCATCCTACATTGGTCTTACCGTCGGCGCGGCGCTGCTCACGACTGCGATAAAGCCAAATCGTCACGCCGATAGCAGTGATAAACAGTACGAATGCCGCCGTAGCCAGCCCAGCAAGCACAAACATCACGCCAATGCCCACAGCGATGACCGGAAGCAGCAGCAAACCGCACCCGCATCCACCCGGACTATATACGGCAGATTGTCGGCGTCGTTCCATCGTCACTCCAAGCCAAGCAAGCGTTTGTAGACATCGAGGCCTTTGAGAAGGATTTCCTCGTCGAAGAGCATGCTATCGGTATGCAGAGCGCTTGTGGCACAGGCGGGGCAGCCATCCGAATCACTCGGGTTGTCTTGGTCCTCTGGCATACCCGTGCCCAGCAGGAAAAACACGCCCGGCAGATGGCGTTGATAGAACGCGAAATCCTCGGCAATTAACAGCGGTTCCTCCACAAGCTGCAGCCCGGGCAAGGCAGGCGCGACGCTGGCAAACAACTCGGGGTCGTTGTCGACCGGCGGATAGCCCTCGGCAAAGTCGAGATCATACGTGCAGCCCGTTGCGGCACAGGCATCGTCCAGCACGCGACGCACGCCTTCGCGCGCCCGGTCGAACATGTCGTCCGTAAACACACGCAGGCTTCCGGCCACATGGGCCTCCCCCGCCACCGCGTTACAAACCGTACCGGCCTGCAGCAGACCAAACTTACCGATACAGGGCTCGTCGGTGCCCAGCTCGTCCATCAGTTCACGCTCGGCAACCAAGAACTTGGCAGCCGCCAGCGCCGCATCGTGCGACTCCTCGACCGGAACGCCATAGGTCTTAGCGATATGGATGCTCGTCCCGTGAATATGAATGTGTGTCTCACTCGAACGCGCCAGCAGCGGACCGGAACAACTCGCCAACGTGCCGGCAGGCAGATCAGGCCACACATGGAAGCCGAAGATGCGATCCGCCCCGTAGCGCTCGAACACGCCGCTCTCGCACACCGTCTTGGCACCACCAGTCGTTTCCTCGGCCGGCTGGAACACAAAGAGAACGTTGCGCCTAATGGCGCCCGGCTGCTCGCGAATCGTACGGTCGACATACGTCGCGGCGGCAAGTGCCATGGCCATGTGTCCGTCATGTCCGCAAGCGTGCATCTTGCCGGGATGGGTCGAGGTAAAGGCCGCTCCCGTCGCCTCCGCGATGGGTAGCGCATCCATATCGGCGCGAATTGCCGTGGCATGCGCGGCGCCCGTGCCAGCGTTGAAGAAAGCGCAGACGCAGCTGGGGCACGGATGGGTCACCTCGCAGGCAAGCGGTGCCAACACGCCCTCGATATAGGCGATAGTCTGCGGAAGATCGAAATCGAGCTCCGGAATGCGATGAAGATCGCGGCGATAGCGACGGAGTTCTTGGAGCTCGGTCATAGAGAATCCCTTCGTGAGGCACATCTGTTGCAACTTATTGTGATACAGGATTGTGGCACACATGTTTCCAGCATATTGCTGCATTTTTTAAACGTTATATACGAATACTCTTGTTTGGTAAAGTGCAACATGGTAGGGTCTTTACCACTTGATAGAGGCGCGGGCACGAAGAGCCGCGGGCGAGCCGGCAGGCTTTGACCCCGCGGGGAGGCGAAACCCGCCGAACTGGGCTTTTCGGGCACGAACAACCTGGTGGGCCTGCGGGAAATACCCACAGGACTGTCTGCAGCAATGCGGGAGCGCTATCCGGACATTGGGTCCACGCTATGCGGATTCGATGCGCAGATGGCGCCGTCTGGATAGCGAGGTTTACGGGACATGGCATTGACCCCCAACGAGGCATATGCGGCCAAGCAGCCGTTTGTGGACAAGGAAACACTCGAGCATATCGTCGAGCAGTTCCCCACGCCGTTTCATCTATACGACGAGGCAGGCATCCGCCGCAACATGCAAGAAGTACGCGACGCCTTTGCATGGAACCCGGGCTTCAAGGAATACTTTGCCGTCAAGGCCAATCCCAACCCGGCGCTCATCTCCATTCTCAACGAATACGGCTGCGGCTGCGATTGCTCGAGCTATACCGAGCTCATGATCGCCCGCTCGCTGGGTATCACGGGACACGACATCATGTTCTCGTCCAACGACACGCCGGCGGCCGACTTTGAGCTCGCCGACAAGTTGGGTGCCATCGTCAACTTTGACGACATCAGCCACATAGAGTTCTTTGAGCGTGTTGCGGGGCCCATCCCCAAAACGGTCAGCTGCCGCTTTAATCCAGGCGGCCTGTTCCAGCTCTCCAACGGCATCATGGACAACCCGGGCGACTCCAAGTACGGCATGACCACCGAGCAGCTCTTCGAGGCCTTTCGTATGCTCAAGGCCAAGGGCGCCGAGAACTTTGGCATCCACGCATTCCTTGCCAGCAACACCGTCACCAACGACTACTACCCCAAACTCGCGCGCATCCTCTTTGAGCTTGCCGTGCGCTTGGAGCGCGAGACCGGCGCACATGTCGCCTTCATCAATCTGTCCGGCGGCGTCGGCATCCCCTATCTGCCCGAGCAGCAGGCCAACGACATTCACGCCATCGGCGAGGGGGTGCACGCGGCATACGACGAGATCCTGGTTCCTGCCGACATGGGCGATGTGGCCATCTGCACCGAGATGGGCCGCTTTATGATGGGCCCCTACGGCTGCCTGGTCACCAAGGCCATCCACGAGAAGCAGATCTACAAGAACTATATCGGCGTGGACGCCAGTGCCGTCGACCTCATTCGTCCCGCCATGTATGGCGCTTACCACCACATCACGGTGATGGGTCAGCCGGACGGTCCTGATAAAACCGCAGCCCCCGTCACAAACACGTACGACATCACGGGCAATCTGTGCGAGAACAATGACAAGTTCGCCATCGACCGCGAGCTGCCGCATATCGACATGGGTGATGTGCTCGTGATTCACGACACCGGCGCGCATGGCTACTCCATGGGCTACAACTACAACGGCCGCCTGCGCTCCGCCGAGGTCCTGCTGCGCCCCGATGGCTCGGCCGACCTCATCCGACGCGCCGAGCGCCCGGGCGATTACTTTGCCACGCTCGACGTGCTGCCGTGCGGCCGCGAGCTGCTGGCCAAATCGCGCGCCGAAATCGCCCGCCGTTGCGCTCAGGACGAGCGCCTAGCAGTCGCCGCCCAATGGAACAAACGCGTCCAGATCGCGGAAGCGAAGGAGAAGAACATGGATATCCGCAATCTCGAGGGCTCAATCGTCGCCCTTGTCACGCCGTTTAAAAAGGACGGCAGTGTCGACTTTGACGCGCTTGAGCGCCTTATCGATTTCAACCTGCAAAATGGCACTGACGCCATCCTCACCCTGGGCACCACCGGAGAGAGTGCCACGATGACCGATGACGAGGACAACTCCGTCGTCGCCGCCGTGGTCAAGCATGTTGCAGGACGCGTCCCCGTCATCGCCGGCTCGGGCTCCAACTCCACGCAGACCATGCTCACCAAGTCGCTTACTTACCAGGGCTTGGGAGCCGACGGCCTGCTGCTCATTACCCCCTACTACAACAAGTCCAACGAAGAGGGTATCTATCGGCACTTTAAGACCGTCGCCGATGCCGTGGACATCCCCTGCATCCTGTACAACATCCCCGGCCGCTGCGGCTGCGGCATCAGCGAACGCAACGTAGAGCGCTTGGCCGCGCACCCCAACATCATGGGTATTAAGGAAGCCTCTGGCAACGTCGCCTACGCTGCCAAGATCGCCCACCTTCTGTCCGACGACTTCCGCATGTACTCGGGCGAGGACGCGCTCACCGTGCCGCTCATGAGCCTGGGCGCCTCGGGCACCATCAGCGTGTGGGCCGATGTTCAGCCGCAGCTCGTGCACGACATGTGCCGCGCCTATCTGGACGGTGACGTGGCGCGTGCCCGCGATATCCAAATTGCCGGCCAGCCGCTCATCAATGCCCTCTTTAGTGAGGTCAACCCCATCCCCGTCAAAGAGGCGCTCGCCCAGATGGGTATGATCGAGGCAAACTACCGCATGCCGCTGTGCCCCATGGCAGACGACAC
>CAJMRR010000051.1 GCA_905215835.1 uncultured bacterium
CCGCGCCAAGCGATATGGCAAGCCGGTGGTCGCCGTCGTGGGCGGTCGCGCCGTCAACCTGGACGCGGTATATGGGCGGGGTATTGACTTGGTTTTGCCGATCTGCCGCAAGCCCATGCCCCTCGACCAGGCGCTCGGTGTGCAAGAAGCCACAACCAACCTCATCTGCGCCGGCGAGGCAGCCGCCCAATCCTACGACCTTGGCCGTATCTAAAACCCATCCCCTCGATAAGTTGCGGTGAAATACGGAGCATTTTTGCCTTTGAGGGGCCAATTCAGTCCGTATTCCACCGCAACTTCGAGAATGGCCATTCGAGGTTGGCCGCCTTGTGCCTTGGGTCGGACCGTTTGCCACGAAATGCGGCCATCTACTACGTTAAACCGGCCACCTTCGACCATCCCGGAATTTGCAAAAACAAAACTGCAGGTAGAAAGCTTGCCGATTTTCGAAAAAGCCGGCTATGGTTGACCCTTGCGGCCTAATCGTAGTAGATAGGTCCTTTTCGTGGCGCAGCGTCAGACCAGTCTTTTTGGGGCGGGGTTATTTTGACTACATGCCGATCTGATTGCCCAAGTAGTCAAAATAGCCCCGTCCCAAATTAGCTACTTTGTGGGTTGTGGGGGATAAAGATTGCCGGTCGATTTGTCCTACTGGGGTATGTCGATGGCGCGAGTGGTTCGATTTTGAGCTTGAGTGGCAACCCGAGGCGAAATTTCGGGTCACCCAAATCGCTACAATTTTAAGCATATAGCGATGTCCTGCCTTGCGTTTCTGCGCGGGGGGGGGCGTATATTTGCATCGATGGGGACGACGACACACATACAATGAGCCGTTTCTTGCCGTCCTCATGGATTGGGGAGGGCCTTCATGAATCGCGTGTGTGCGAGAGCTCGAGAAATGCTAAAGCCTTTTGGCAAGAAAACCAATACCGCCAAGCGTGTCCTGAGGGTTTTGGCCGTCCCGCTGGCGGCGTGTGCACTCTTGTTTGGTGCGACGAGTGCGTCGGCCGACCAAACAGTTCCCTTTAGCAACCACATCGTGAAGACGGTGAATCCCACCGGCACTACGGTCAATTTGTTCGACTATTGGGTCGTGAACGGCGACAACGATAAGTCCGTCAACATAAACAACAATAATGGCAATGACAACACCGGCATCAACAAAGGTCACCAGCTCAAGTTCAATGGCGGTGCCGGATCGGGCATTAATAAATGGACGGGAAGAAGCGGCATTGGCGGCTTTGGACGTCTTCAATTTGTGAAGAACACGCTGGTAGATGGCTATCCGTCAATCAAAGCCGGCACCTACACCTCCTATAACACGAGTGGTACGTACACCGACGAGTCGCTGGCTTATCTCTTTAATAACGACAGCCAGGTCAACGGCAAGGCCGTTTACAACAAAGTGCAAGGCCTTTTCCAGCTCAAGGATGGCTATTACGTTTACGACTCGTACGGCTCTGACGGCTCTGACGGCAACTATGCTGTGTATAACTCCACGACCAACTCCTTTGACGTCTACGATAAGGCTGGCGTATATAAGGACAGCGTGTCAGATGCGAATCGGGGTCAGTTCTTCCCCTTTGACTCGGCTGACAAGGTTTTTGAAGAGAGGAACGGCCAGCTTTCTCCTATAGGGATAACGGACGGAACGAACGATAAGCTCAACCACCACTTTGGCATGTCCATGACCACGGAGTTTGTCCAGCCTAAGGAAGGCAAGACCACCGATCTCAAAGACATGGTCTTTAAGTTCTCGGGTGACGACGACGTATGGGTGTACATCGATGGCGTACTCGTGGGCGATCTGGGTGGCATTCATGAGAAGGCAACGCTCGAGATCAACTTCGCTAACGGTGAAGTAAAAGTCGGTCATGTCGACGGTGCGAATGGAACCAAGAAGGAAATCGAAAAAACCAACATCAAGGCAAAGTTCGAAGACGCCGGCGCAGATACTACCAACTTCTTCGGCAACACCTTCCGCGACAGCACCAAGCATACGCTGAGCTTCTTCTACCTGGAGCGCGGCGCGGGCGCATCGAACATGTCGCTTAAGTTCAACCTCACCACCCTGCCGTCGTCCGAGGTCGCGAAGGTCGACCAAAACGGCGAGGCAGTCAATGGCGCAACCTTCAAGCTGTACCGGTCCGATGGACCAGATGCCGACTGGAATAAGGGTGAGCTCGTCGCTCAGGGCACGACGAAAGACAGGGGTCAGCTGATACTTCAAAAGTCGAACGGCTCCGTCCTCTCGTTTGACGAAGAGCACAACACCAATCATTGCGACTACTTTGTACTCAAAGAGACAGACCTGCCCGAGGGATACCGCTCGAGCCTGACCTCGTCGACCACTGCAACGCCAGGTGAGCTGCACCTGCAGTATAAGCAGGCTGCGGCGAGTGGCTCGGGTGGTGTGGTGGTTGCACCGCAGACGACGGTCACCACGGCCGACGGCAAGTCATGGACGGGCAGCCGCATGTGGCTGAACGGCGGCTATCTGGCTGCCAAGGAGACTATTTCCCTAGATAAAGATACGCAAGACAATAAGGGCAACGCCATTAGCTCGGGTACGACCTTCGCCGTCGTGCTCAAGCTCACCGGTGCGAGCGAGGACCACACAAGCGAAGACGCATGGACGGCGGTCACGGGCAACCCGCTCAATGGCTATAAGCTGTGCTCCGCGCACGGCATTGCCGGTGCGGTCGAGGCTGCCAAATCGGCGGACACGAGTGTCTTTGATGTTGATACCAAGGGCGACTACGTGGTGACGGTCAGGTCGCTGCCCGGAGATATCGAGAAGTACGCCGCCATGATGACGGACAAGTCGAAGGCGGAATATACCGTGGCGGTGTATCACACCACGGCATCGTCTCTGGCGGGGGCAACCATCGACAACACCTCTATGGTCCAATATCAAACGATAAACAGGCAGTTCTCTACGGTGATCCACCTCACCAACGTTCAGAACCGTCTGTTTGTGCAGAAGGTTGACGACCTGGGCAAGCCCGTGAACGACGCGACGTTTCAGCTGTACCAGGCCAAGGACGTTACTGGCAATAGCCCCAGCACGTATGCCATCAAGCCCGGTGCCGCGCCGTATGACACCGTGAAGGCGAACGACGCGACCTATCCGTATGAGATTAAGGGTACGGCATGCTTCCCACTCGATTCGGTAAACCACAAACCCCTTATCAAGGGTACGTACTACCTGCGTGAGTCTGTAAGTCCAGATGGCCATGAGATTAACAACACCATCACCAAGGTGATTGTGGATGATTCGGGCGTGTATGTGGATGCCGGTGAGAAAGGCGACGGCGTGCTCAGCGTGAGCGGCCCGGGTTCGCTGATCGCCTCCCTGGCACAGTTTGGCTCTCCTGACTCCATTGACAACACGCTTACGCACATCAAAGGCAAGCTGCAGAGTGCAGTCGTTGACGCCGACGGAAACCTGACATGGGGCCAGAAGAGCACCGCCGAGGGCGTGACGCCTTCGCTCGAAAACGACTTGATGCACATGCGCTATGACAAGACGACGCAAGGTACCAAGACCATCCTGCGCTATGTCGAGGACGGTGGCGACCGCAACGGTCAGCTGGCGACCATCTTTGCCGATACGGGCATCAACCGCATGGCCCTTTATCAAGACGATGATGCCACCAATGGCACCGATCTGGGCACACTCCAGCTCAATCATCTCTTTACCACGGCAACGGCCGTGCAGTATACCGATCGTCGCGTGGCACGCCTGCAAGTGACTAAGACCGTGACGGCGGACAGTGGCCTTACCGCGCCTACCAAGGATTTTACGTTTAAGTTCACCCTGCCGGATTCCGAGAAGGGCTATGAGGCACACGTATTCGATGCGAATGGCAAGGCCGTGGGCAACTCCTTTACGCTCAAGAACGGCGACACCCATTCCATCAAGGCCGGCGAGACCATTCGCGTATACGACCTTAAGCAGGGCGACAAGTATAGCGTGAGCGAGCTTACCACCAAGGGCGAGACGTCCAGTGGCAATGTGCTGGCGAGCATCGTTAACACTGTGACCGGCTCTGCCGACGAGTCGGTGCTTCCGGCTGGCTTTAGCCTCGTGAGCCGCAAGGCCGGCGGTGAGGAGCAGTCCGGAACCGGCAACACCATCACGGGCAAGATCGTCGCGCTCGAGGACGGAAAGATTCCCGCGAGCAACAAGCTAGAGTTCACCAACAACTACAGTGTCAACCCCGTAAAGAATGGCCTAAGCGCCAAGAAGATGCTCGAGGGCCGCAATTGGGCCGATGGCGATACCTTTATCGTGCAGCTTACGGCCGAGGACGGCGTCCCCATGCCCAAGGGCGCCAAGAGCAAGGTGGCGACGGTCGAGCTTACCAAGAATGCCCAGACGCAAACGGTTGGCGACATCACCTATAAGACGGCAACGTTTGGCGACATCACCTATGCCAAGCCCGGCACGTACACCTATACCATCTCGGAGGTTATCCCCGGTTCCGATGCCGGGGCAGACGGCATAAGCTATTCCGCCGCCCGCTATAAAGCGGAGGTCGTGGTGGAGGACAACCAAGCTGGTGCTCTTGTCGTTAAGAGCGTGAAGATGACGCAGGAGCGCAACGACGCGGGCGTCGACACCAAGACAGAGGTTGCCGACGCGATCTTCACCAACCGCTACGACGAGCATGAGGGGAACATCACCATCCATGCTCAAAAGAACCTAGTCGACAACGCCGGGACCTTCCTGCTTGCCCAGAATACCTTTAGCTTTACGCTTGAGGGTATGGGCGGCTATGCGGACGACGACGCAGCGTTCGACCCCAAGACGGTCGTACCGAGCATCAAGCCCCCCATGCCTCAGGGTACCGAGGGCAACACCGCGACCGTGGGCAACAACGCCGATGATGGCGCGGTGACCTGGCCGGCGATCTCCTATACCGCCAAGCCGGATGCGGGACGCGCTTACGTTTACAAGTTCGCTGAGAATCCCGGCAGTGTTACGGGTATGACCTACGACGGATCGGTTTATTACGCCGTAGTGCGCAACGCCGAGAAGGGTGCCGGCATCCAGACTTCGGTTGAGTACTACAAGGCCGCAGAGGACGGCTCGGTAGAGAAACTGGACAACAACGCCACACCGTCCTTTACCAATATATATAGCGTGAAGCCCACGAGCGTGACCCTGCAGGGTCAGAAGACCGTGAGCGGTCGCGATTGGAACCAGGACGAGAGCTATACCTTTAACCTTGCCGCCGCTGCGGACGATGACGGCGCAACTAGCCTGGGTAAGACTACAAAGCAGGCGGTAACGGATGGTGTCGTTGTCATTAACACCAACCAAGCTGTCGCCAGCACGCCCGAGTCGGGACGCGTGGCATCGTTCTCCTTTGGCACCGAAGCCGCCCCGACCGTGACGTTCAACCGCGCAGGCACCTTTAGCTTCAACATCACCGAGGATGCTGCGCAGGATGGCCAGGCGGGCATGTCCATGGACAAGCACACCGCCCGTGCGACCGTCGTGGTGACCGATCTGGACGAGTCGGGCAACCATGCGGGCGAGTTGCGCGTGTCGAGCGTGACCTACGCCAACACCGGTGCCTCCGATGTGGACAAGCCCGTAACCGACAAGGCTGCCTTTACCAACGCGTACCATGCATCGGGCACCTTTGGTGGCATGACGGTGAGCAAGGCCCTTGAGGGTCGCGCCTCTATCGCGGGCCAGTTTACCTTTGCCGTGACGGGCCTTTGGTACAACGGCGTTCAGACGTCGGTCGACGGAGCCGAGGCTAGCCTGTCCAATAAGGCGGCGGAGGCCGGCGTGTCCGGTGCCGTGGTGGGCGCAAGCGGGCAAGAGAAGCTCTTTGCTCGTACGCTCACGGAGCAGGATCTGGGCCATACGTTTGCCTATCGCATTCACGAGAACCAGCCTGCTGCGGCTGCCGGCTACGCCTATGACACCGGCTACACGGGCGATGCCATCGTGCTCGTCAAGGTTCTTGCACGCAAGAACGACCCCGCTAAGCTCTATACCGTGACGACCGTGCTCAAGGGTACGGGTGTGACGGAGCTGCTGGGCGACGGCGCCGACGCGAGCGCGCTGACGGACGAAAAGATCGTCGAGCTCAAGCAAAAACCGAATACTTACGTGCAGCAGTACGATGCAAGTGAGGTCGGCGCCACAACGCCTGCCGTCTCGTTTGTGAATCGCTATGAGGCAAGCCTCGACTATGGCGCTGCTGGCGGTCTGCAGATTGAGAAGACGTTGACGTATCCCAAGGACGCGACCATTTTTGGCTCGCCTAAGAGCACGTTCCGTTATATCGTCAAGCCTGCTGACGAGACATCTGCCAGCAAGGTCGGCATTTCCACGGACGGCAGGGTCTTTGAGACCGCAAATGTCGAGGCCGACGCCCCCAAGACCGTGAGTTTGGTAACTGCGAGCGGGCTGACCTTCACTCAGGATGATGCCGGCAAGACGTTCACCTATACGGTGAGCGAGATTGACGACAAGGCGACGGGCTATACGTACGACAAGACGGTCCATACGGTTAGGGCCGTCGTAGCGGATAACGGCGACGGCACGCTCAGGGTCACGACATCGGTAAGCAAGCAGGTCGATGGCAAGGACGAGCTCGAGGGCCAGTGGATCTATCCGTCGGGTGCAACGTCCACCGGTGTCGCGACGGTCAAATTCAAGAACACCTATACGGTCACCGAGGCGGCAACCTACACCCCGTCCGTGACGAAGGTGGTTGCCGGTGCCGATGCTCCGGGCAAGTTCACCTTTGCTATGACCGCGGCTGACGATGCTACCAAGGCTGCCATCAGCGGCAATCTCATCACCGGCTCCTCGATGAGTGCGGACAACGGCTATGTCGAGAAGAAGCAAACGAAGGAGGGCCTCAAGGACGGGGAGCACTATCAGGTCGACTTCTCGAAGCTCACCTTTAACAAGCCGGGCACGTATAAGTTTGCTATTAACGAGCTGGCCCCGAATGGCGGCCTCGGCGAGTGGAAGTATGACCAGCACATCTATACCGTGACCGTCACCGTAACCGATGAGGGCGGCAAGCTTGTGGCCCGCGACGATGGCACGACCGGCTCGGAAGGCTTTATCTTCACCAATAGTTACCAAACTTCAACGAGTTACGAGCTCCAGGGCGGTCTTGAGATCGTCAAGACGCTCAACGGGCACGATCTGCATGCCGGCATGTTTGGCTTTACGGTAACGGGCGAGGACGATGCTTCAATCGAAAAGCTCAACAAGCTGCTGCGCGCGGATGAGGGCAAGCTCACCGTGACAAACGATGAGCCGCAGGCCGACGGCACGTCCCATACCGGTATTTTGGGCGGCCTGACCTTTGCGACGAAAGATGCGGGTAAGACGTTTACCTACAAGGTTGTCGAGAATGACGGCGGCAAGGGCGGCTATACATACGACTCCACCTATTGGAAGGTAGAGATTGCGGTTAAGAAACGCGATAACGGTTCGCTCTATACCGTGACCACGGCCAAGCACTATGACGCCAAGAACGTCGAGCTTTCCGCTGATGCGAAGTTAAGCTCCGAGAGCGGTACCGCCAAGGCCCAGGTGTCCTTTACCAACAGCTACATCGCGAAAGGAACCTTTGAGGGTCTTGCTGCCGAGAAGGTAATGGACTCCCGCGACAGGATCGAGGCTGACCAGTATACATTTGACTTGTATGCCGAGAAGGCCGACGGCTCGCTCGAAAAGATGGATGAGGGCACGACTCAGGCGGACGAGGACGGTACCGCTACGGTCGACTTTGGTAAGGTTAACTTTAAGCTTGGCGATGCTACCAGCGGAACTCATGAGCAGACGATTGACCTTGCCGGCGCCGTCAACGATGGCATTGCCACCAAGCGTCACAATGCCGACCACACCACCACCTACAGCTTTAACCTGGTGGCAAAGGAGCGCATGGCCAACCTGCCCGAGGGTGTGCGTCCCGTGGATACGTCTGCGACGTGCCGAGTGCTGCTCGAGGTGACCGACCACAACGACGGCAATCTGACGTCCAAGGTGACCTATCGCGATGGTACCGAGAAGGGTAAGATCGTCTTCCACAACACGCGTGATAAGGTCAAGACGATTGGCACGGTCGCGAAGCCCGATGTGGACATCGACGGGCAGTTGCTTTCTGTGGGCGACTCCTACGTCTATACCATCAACTGGGCCAATACCGAGGCCGACGCCGCCGGTAATCTGGTTTCGGCCAACGTGACCGTGACCGACGAGCTGCCCACGGGCGTTGTGTTCGAGGCCTTTGAGGGCGAGTATGCCGATAAGGGCGCTGCGAGCGGCCAGTCGCTTACTTGGGACCTGGGTAAGCAACCCGCGGGCAGCCACGGTTCGGTGCGCGTGCGCGTAAAGATCACCGAGGACGCTGTGAAGGATGCCCAGGGTGCGGTCGGCACCGTTGAGAACAAAGCTATCGTTACGGTTGACAACAAGAGTTATACCGGCACCACGACGAACTTCGTGCCCAAGAAGTCCGAGAGCGATGCTCAGGATTCGAGTGGCTCGGGCATTAAGCTGGGCGATGAGCTCACCTACACCATCGGCTACAAGAACACCGAGGGCGCGTCTGCCACGGTGAAGATCACCGATGCCGTTCCCGCGGGAACCGAGTTCGTGGAGTTCGCGGGTGACCATGCGGATGTCGCATCCAAGGACGACGACGGCAACCTTACCTGGACGTTGAAGGACGTTCCCGCCGGCAAGGAGGGCACGGTTCAGTTTAAGGTCCGGGTGACCGAGGACGCGTTCAAGAGCGGTGGCGCTTCGGGCGACATCTCCAACCAGGCGTCGGTGACGGTCGGCAACAACCCTGCCGTCAAGACCAACACCACTACCGATCAGGTTTCTGACGGGCGCCTGACGTTGAGCAAGACGGTCACGGCCGCCGAAGGCATCACCGCGCCTAACAAGGCATTTACCTTTAAGGTGCTGCTCTACCAGGCCGATGGCACAACGCCTCTGGCCGGCACCTTTGCGTTCGCCGGTCGCCCCGGCGGCACCAACGGCACTTATGTAAGCGGACAGATCAAGAGTGGTGACACCATCGCGCTTAAGGCCGGCGGCTCCGTGACGGTTACCTTGCCCGCGGGTGCATACTACGAGGTGCAGGAGCTCGACTCCAAGGGTGAGCTCATGACGAGCGAGGACGGCTTTGCGGTTGTCGATAAGGCGAACCCCCAGAAAGGTATCGTCGGACAGGCGACGAAGGTGGGCTTCACCAACGTCTACAGCGTGGAGTCCACAAAGGTGGAAAACGCTTTTAAGGTGCAAAAGAAGATCTCCGGACGCAACTGGATGACATCGGATGCCTTTACCATGACGCTGACTGCCCAGGGCGAGGCACCTATGCCCAAGGATGCCAAGGACGGCGTGTCGACGATTGAGCTGCACAAGGATGCCCAGGTCGGCAACTTCGGTACCATCGAGTACACCAAGCCCGGTACCTATACCTATGTGATTGCCGAGCAGACGGGTGACGAGACGACTCTTACCTTCTCGAAGGCCACCTACCGTGCCACCATTACGGTGACCGACGGCGGCGCCGGCAAGCTGTCTGCCAAGACCAAGGTTGCACAGCTGACTGACGATGACGGTAGCGCTGCTGAGCGCACAGTCGAGGCGGCGGTCTTTACGAACACCGCCAAGACTGGCGGCCTCACCGTCAAGAAGACGGTCGTCGGCGGCGACAGCCAGCGCGAGTTCGGCTTCACGGTCTCGCTGGCCGACGGGGACGGCGAGCCCGTCTCCGGCACCTTCGGCAAGGGCGAGAACGCCGTGACGTTCGCGGACGGCAGGGCGACCTTCACGCTCAGGGACGGCGGGGAGAAGACCGTCGCCGGCCTGCCCGTGGGCGCGCGCTACACCGTGACGGAGGACGCCGCCGAGGGCTACACGACCACGGTCAACGGGGCCGACGGCTCCAAGGCCGAAGGCGCCGTGACCGAGGACGGCGCGACCGTCGCGTTCACCAACACGTACGGAACGGCCACCGAGGGCAGAGACGTCTCCACCGCGGGGCTCTTCACCAAGACGCTCGAGGGCCGCGACTGGGCCGAGGGCGACAGCTTCCAGTTCACGCTTACGGGCGAGGGCGGCGCCCCCATGCCCGAGGGCTCTGCCGACGGCTCCAAGACCGTCAGCGTGACGGCCGCCGCCGGCACCAAGACGGGCGATAGGGTCGCCTTCGACTTCGGCTCCATCCGCTACACGCTCGATGACATCAAGGACGCCGGGTTCGCCGAGGTCGGCGGCAAGCGCGTGCGCGCCAAGACCTTCACCTACGAGGTGTGCGAGGTCAGGCCCGATGACGGCTCTGCCATCGCCGGTGTGGACTACGACGGCCACGCCGCCACGATGACGGTGACCGTGACCGACGACGGATCCGGCAACCTCACGGCCGCGACGCCCGCGATCGCGCAGGTGAGCGGCGGCGACTTCGTCAACACCTACACGACCGAGCTCGACTACTCGTCCCGCGCGGGCGTGCGCCTGTCCAAGGTGCTCTCCGGCCGCGCCATGGAGGCGGGGCAGTTCGCCTTCACCGTGACCGCCGACGCCGAGACGGCCGCCAAGCTCGGCCTCAAGACCGACAAGGACGCCTACGCCGTGGCCGCGGCTGACGATGGGAAGGCCGACCTGGTCGACCTCATCGGCGGTGCCGCGGAGAGCGACGTGAGGTTCACCGACGCCGACGCGGGCAAGACCTACCGCTTCACCGTCACCGAGACCAAGCTCGGCGGCGAGGGCTACACCAACGACACCGCGCCGCGCACGGTGGCCATCGCGCCCGGCTACGACGCCGCGACGGGCAGGCTTACGGTCACGACTACGGTTGCCAAGGACGGTGTCGAGGTCGCCCGCACCGAGGTCTCCACGGCAGATGACGCTACGGAGACGCCCGCGCCCGTGACGGTCGCGTTCGAGAACTCCTACGAGGCCACCGGAACGCTCGGCGGCGAGGGCAACGTGGCAATTAATGCCACCAAGACGCTGACGGGCCGCGCCGCGGCAGCGGGCGAGTTCTCGTTCTCCGTCCGCGATGCCCAGGGCGACGTGGTCGCGACCGCGACCAACCGGGCCTCCGGCGACGGCGAGGCCGCGGGACTTGTGTTCTCGCCCATTGCCTACACTACCGACGCTCTCGAGCGGATGGTGGCGGACGGCATCGCCACCAGGGCTGCCGACGGCTCCTGGGTCATTCCCTATACCGTATCCGAGGACGGCACGGACCAGCTGCCCGCGGGCGTGACGGCGACCGCCTCGAGCTTCGACATCACGGTCAAGGTGGCAGATGACGACAAGGGCGGGCTGGACGTTAGCGTGGTCTACCCCGAGGGCTCCGGCGGCACGCTGTCGTTCGTGAACGGCTACGGCACCAACGAGGTGACAGTCGACCTCGCGGGCACCAAGACGCTGGCGCTCGGCCAGGCCGGACTCGGCCTGGCGCAGGCCGACATCGCGGGCAAGTACACCTTTAAGATCGCACCGCTGGACGGCGCGCCCGCACCGGTCGACGCCTCCGGCAAGACGGTGACCGAGGCGACCAACGACGCCGCCGGCAACGTCGAGCTGGGCCACGTCACGTTTAAGCAGCCGAGCGACCTCGACGACGCCGAGATCGACGGCCAAGGTCTGCGCACCAAGACGTTTGCCTACCGGGTGAGCGAGTCCGGTTCGGTCGACGGCGTGGTCAACGACGCGACGGCGATCAGGACCTTCACGGTCAGGGTGGTCGAGGACACCAACGCGGGCACGCTCGCCGCGGAGGTCCTGCCCGCAGAGGGCACGCCCGAGGGCAAGGGCGCGTTCGAGTTCACCAACACCTACGGCGTGAACCCGACGCCGAGCTCCGTCACCGACCAGATCAAGGTGGGCAAGAAGCTCAAGGGCCGTGACCTGGTCGAGGGCGAGTTCGAGTTCCAGCTGGTCGAGATTGCCGCCGACGGCAGTGAGAGCATCGCGGCAACGGGCAAGAACGCCGCCGACGGCACGGTCGCGCTCAGCCCCGTCACCTACACCGCGCCCGGCACGCACGGCTACGAGCTGCGCGAGGTCGCCGGCACGGCGGGCGGCGTGACGTACGACAAGACGACGTACCGCGTGCGCACGACGGTTATCGACGCCGGTAACGGCACGCTCGCCGTCAAGCACGAGCTCATGGATGCCGAGGGCAATGCCGCGAACGACACCTCGGTGACCTTCACCAACGGCTACGAGGCCGCGCCCGTCGCCCTCAAGCTGGGCGCCGCCAAGGTGCTCAAGGGCGCCGAGCTCAAGGCGGGCCAGTTTAGCTTTGAGCTCAAGAGCCGGGACGGCAAGGTCATGTCGACCGCCAAGAACGCCGCGGACGGCAGCGTCACGTTCGATGCGCTGACGTTTAAGCAGGCCGGCACCTACACCTTCACGGTGAGCGAGGTCGACGACGGCCAGGCGCACGTGACCTACGACAAGGCGGTGCGCAAGATTGTCGTCACGGTGAGCGACGAGGCGGCCGACGGCACCAAGACGGGCTATCTGTCGGCGAGGGTCTCCTACGAGGGCGACGCCAACGTGCCGCCAGTCTTCACCAACAGCTACGCCGAGGAGCCCGGGACCCCCGGCACCCCCGAGAACCCCGGTACGCCGGGCGGTGGCTCAGA
>CAJMRR010000052.1 GCA_905215835.1 uncultured bacterium
GACGGCAGCGGCAGGCTCGGCACCCTCGGCCTCGGACTCCTCAGCAGCACCCTCGCCCTCGGCGGCAGCCTCGCTCGCGGCTTTCTCGGCAGCAAGACGAGCGCGACGCTCGGCAAAGGTCTCCTTCTTTGCGGGCGCTGCCGTCTCGGCGGCATCCTTGTCCGCATCGGAATCGTCATCGACGGCAGTCTTCTTGGGCTTGACCGGTGCCGAAGCGGCCTCACTTACCGGATCGATAATCTCAGACTGAACAACGGCCGTCATCTTTTCCTGCGTCTCGCGGAACTGACGGATGGCACGGCCGATCGTGCGGCCCATCTGTGGGAGCTTATCCGGGCCAAACAGCAAAAAGCCGAAGACCACGATGATCGCGAGCTCACCCTCTCCAATACCAAACACACATACCTCCAAGGCTCGATGTGAGTCGAGCCCGCACCGCGCCATTCGGCCGGAACTCGTCTATTCATTCGGTCAAGTATAGCGCCCGGACGCCAAAACGTCCGAGCGCATCACAAACATATGCCAAACGGCACGCCCTTTTGAGGGCAAAGGTTATGCAGCGGTGATCGAAATCTCCTGGTCGACACCCAACAGCTGAACCACGCGCATCACCGGAGGCTGCACATTGGCGCAGCTAAAGCGCTTGCCGTGGTCGACCGCGTGGTGTGCGGCGCCCACGAGCACGCCAATGCCCGTTGAATCGATGTAGCTCACCTGGGCAAAATCGAGCTCAACGGCCTCAGTGGGCTGCTCGAGCGCCAGGTCGATGGCATTGCGCAGGCTATCGGCGTTAGAGATATCGATCTCGCCGGTTACCTTAATGGTGTAGAGCTCTGGCGTGGGGTTGGTGGAAATACCCAAATCCATGTATATGCTCCTTTACGTATCGAAGGTGCGGATAGTACGGGAAGCCGCGCGTTAGGCGCGCTCGGCACGCGCGAGCTCGGCAGCGACAAGCTTAACGGCCAGCACCAGCACATCGAGCGCGGCCTCCAGGTCCTCGACCGTGGGATAGCTCGGCGCGATGCGGATGTTGGTATCGCGCGGGTCCTTGCCATAGGGCCAGGTAGCACCGGCCGGCGTGAGCTTGACGCCCAGGTCGGCGCAAAGCGCAGCAACCTTCCGGGCCGAGCCCTCGGGACCATCGAAGCTTACAAAGTAGCCGCCGCGGGGGTGCGTCCAGGTGGCGCAGCCCGTGTCGCCCAAGCCCTCGGTGAGCTTGCGCTCGACGGCCTCAAAGCGCGGGCGCAAGAACTCGGCATGCTTTTTCATGTGCTCCTTGACCGCCTCGATGGTGGGAAGGAAGCGCACGTGACGCAGCTGGTTGAGCTTGTCGGCGCTGATGAGGCCGGCCTTCAGGCGCTTGGAGAACTCGGCGATGACCGCGGGGCTCGCACCGATAAAGCCGATACCGGCGCCCGGGAAGGTGATCTTGGACGTCGAGGCGAATGCCACCACGCGGTCCTCGGTGCCCGCCGCGCGGGCAAGATCGAAGATGTTGGCGAGCTCGTCGGTCTCGTCGTACAGGTCGTGCACGCAGTAGGCGTTGTCCCAGAAGATGCGGAAATCGGGCGCGGCCGTGGGCATCTCGACCAGGCGACGCACGGCGTCCTCGCTAAAGGTGATGCCCGTGGGGTTGGAATACTTGGGCACGCACCAGATGCCCTTAATGGAGTCGTCGGCGGCAACCAAGCGCTCGATCTCGTCCATGTCGGGGCCGTTGTCGGTCATCGCGACGGGAACGTTCTCGATACCCAGGTCGGCGGTGATGCCAAAGTGGCGGTCGTAGCCGGGAACAGGGCACAGGAACTTGACCTTCTTGCCGTCGTGCGCGGCCTCATAAGCCTCCCAGGGCTCGCTGCCACACGAGCCGCAGCGCCAGAACATGCCGGCGATGTCGTGCTCGATCAGCAGGCTCGACGAACCCAGTACGAGCGTCTGCTCGGCGGGGCAACCCAGGAACTCCCCCGCCAGCTTGCGTGCCGAGGGAATACCCTCAAAGCAACCGTAGTTGGAGCAGTCGACGTTACCGTCGTGCAGATCGGCATCGGCATTGAGGATATCGAGCATGGGTCGAGAGATGTCCACCTGGGAGGGCGACGGCTTGCCGCGGGCCATGTCGAGCGCCAGGCCCTTGGCCTTGACCTCGGCGACCTCGGCTTTGAGCGCCTCGATGGCGGCATCGAGTTCGGTGGTTTCCATCTTCTGGTAGATCGTCTGCATGGGTGCGACCTTTCACGAAGCGGTACGTTGCAATTCTTCTAAGTATAGACCGCCACCGTCGCAACGTTATGAAGCCGTGATAGATTAAGTCCATCGCAATGAATTACGAATCGCCGCGCATGCCGGCATGAAGCGCCCAAGGAGGCACTATGGAGTACGGATCGTTCCAGGCCGAGGAATTCGGCGACCTTCAGCGCCTGGTCGACGGACTGTTTTACGACCGCCACGCCATCGACCGCCTGGATCTGATCGTACAGGCCGAAATCTTGGACCTGGCGCCCGATCTCATGGAAATCGTGAACCTGCTACCGCCCGGCTATTACGACCGCCAGTCACTTTGCGACCAGCTCAACTCCGCCTTGGCCGCCCACGGCTGGGGCGCCATCTACGGCACCGTGGAATAAACCTCGAGGCCGACTTTGGCCCGTTTCGCGACCCTGGCGAGGCTTGTTTTAGGGCTTGTGGCCAAAAAAGGGCAAATATGAGTACTGTTACCTTTTTAGTAGCAGCGATTCTTGGTCGAAATCGGCAAAACTCGACTTGAAACTCCCTAATCACCGTCAGCTAGCGCCAAATTGGAAGTCGATAGTCACTCATTAACGTACAGTTCTTATAACTTTGTTCATTATTTTCCACACCTAAAATGAAACGCCGTTTGTGACAGTACTCACAAACGGCGTTTTTTGACCACGGGGGTATCTGGCAGGGGGCCAGTAGCACCCGGATCCGAGTTTCGAACGCATCCAAACCGGTTCTGGTGTCTTTTTTTCGAGCTTTTACTCGTCCTTGGGCGCCGGGTGCTTGCAGACCACACTCATGTAGATCATGCCGAGCACGGCCGCGGTGACAGAACCGGCAAGAATGGCGGCCTTGGCAGCCAGAACCTCAAACTGGGCCGTCGGGAAAGCAAGGCCGCTAATGAGAATCGACATGGTAAAGCCGATACCGCCCAGAATGCCCACGCCGGCGATCATATGCCAGTTGACGTTGTGCGGCAGCTCACAAGCCTTGAGCTTAACCAGGGCGAACGTCATGCCAAAGATGCCGATCGGCTTGCCCAGCAGCATGCCAAAGTACACGCCGAGCGTCACCGGGTCGGTGAGTAGCGTGCTCATGTCCACGCCCACCAGGCGAACCTGCGCGTTGACGAACGCAAAGATCGGCAGGATCACAAAGTTGACCGGCGTGGAGATCAGGCGCTCCATGCGGATGAGCGGCGGGGTCACGCGGTGCATGACGCGCTCGACTTTGGTGGTCGAGACGGTAAAGTCATGCTGGCCCAGGATGTGCGCCTCGTCGTCGTAGCGGTCATCGAGCAGCGGCAAGCACTCGCCCAGCCAATCGGTGAGGCTATCAAGCTTAACACCGCACTTGGCCGGGATGGTGAAGGCCAGGATGACGCCAGCAAGCGTAGCGTGCACGCCGCTCTTGAACATGCAGAACCACAACAGCAGGCCCAGTACCGAATACGGGGCAAGGCGGTAATGCTGCGTCTTGTTGAGCCACACGAGCGCACAGGTCACAAGCGCGGCGGCGCCCAACCAAAACGGATTGGGGCTCTGACCGTAGAAGATGGCGATGGCGGCGATGGAGATGAGGTCGTCGGCGATGGCGAGCGTCGAGAAGAACACGCGCACGCCGTTGGGCACGCGGTTGCCCAAAAGCGACAGCACGCCCAGCGCAAAGGCAATATCGGTTGCCATGGGAATGGCCCAGCCGTTGTGCGCGCCGGCATGGTTAAAGATCAGATAGATGCAGGCGGGAACGACGACGCCGCCCACGGCCGCCAGCATGGGAAGCATAGCCTGGCGCGGGTTCTTGAGCTCGCCGACCGTCATCTCGTACTTAAGCTCAATGCCCACCAACAAAAAGAAGATCGCCATGAGGAAGTCGTTGACGAAAAGCTCAACGGTGAGACCGGCCGTAAGGTTGCCCAGACCCACATACAGCGGGGTCTCCAAAAAGTGATGGATGGCCTCGTAGGCATCGGTGTTGGCGCAAATGACGGCGGCGATGGCGGCGAAGACCATGACGGCGGCGGAAATCGTGCCGTTCTCGGTGATGCGCTCCCAAATGTCGTGGCGCTCAAAACGCTTGCGCTCACGAACGTTAAACAGCTGCTCGGGTGCTGCCATGGGCGGCTCCTTTCACGGGAAAGCTCCCGTCTTAAAAAAGCACGGCCCGCCCAAGTGGCGGTGCCGCGCTCTAACGTATTACGCTTGCATCTAGCCTACCCTGCACGACAGGCACGCAGGCGTGGCCGAAAAGCGGAACCACAGGTTGAACATTATTTGCTCAACGGCACGGGCGCGCCTATCCAAGAGACGACGCGGCGCCGTGCACAAAAAACGACCGGAGCGCGGGGCTTCCGCGATCCGGTCGTGGCGTTTGGTCAACTAAACCTAGCAGGCGGCCATGATGGGGGCAGCGACCTGCTTCTTACGGGAGAGGACGCCCGGCATCCAGACGCCGTCGTGCTCGTCGGCAATGCCCAGGCCCTTCTGAGCAGCCTCGGTCTCGCCCTCGAGCAGGACCTGCGAGCCCTCCTCCATGATGTCAGTGATGCACAGGACGATGCCGTCGGCACCCTTCTCGGCGGCGTAGGCGCGCATGGCCTCGCGAATCTCGTCGATCATGCCGAGTGCGCGAGTCTTGTCTACAGTCTCGTACTGGCCGATGAGCAGCTTCTTGCCGGCAGGCTCGAACATCTTGATGTCGTTGCCGACCATCTCGGCTGCGGTGAAGGAGCCAGACGGACGGGTGAGGAAGACCTCCATGCCAAACTTGACCGGGTCGACGCCCACCTGCTCGCCGAGCTTGGCGGCGACGGCGCGGTCGACATCGGTGGTGGTGGGGCTCTTGAGCATGAGCGTGTCGGTCATCATGGCCGAGAGCAGCAGCTTGGCCTGGACGTCGGAAAGCTCAACGCCGAGCACGCCGGCGAGCTTGGTGACGATGGTGCAGCTGGAGCCCCAGGGCAGGCAGATGTAGTGCAGCGGGCCGGCGGTCTCGAAGTCGCCGATGCGGTGATGATCGACAACGCCAAAGACCGTGGCGTCCTTAAGGCCGGCGACGGACTGGGCAGACTCGTTGTGGTCGGTGAGGACGACGAGCTGACCAGCCTCGACGGACTCGATCACGCGGGGCTCGGCGATGCCGGCGTCGGCGAGCAGCTTGGCGGACTCGGCCGGAAGCTGACCAAGGGCGCAGGCCTCGTAGGTGTTGCCGGCATACTCAACCTGGTTGAGCAGCTGGGACAGGACGACGGCGCTCATGATGGCGTCGTTATCGGGGTTCTGGTGACCAAAGACAAGAACGTTTGCCATGGATATCCTCCACTTGATATGTGTACTTGGACGTAGCTATGGTAGCACGCCGATGCCGAGCCTTCGCAGACGGAAGGGCCACGGCATATTTTGGGGCGCAGCCTTGGCCCCCTTGCACCAGCTATTTACCGGCGGCGCGCAGGGCTACGTAGGCGGCACCGATGATGCCGGCGTCGTTTCCGAGCGAAGCAACCTTAATGGGCGTCTCGCGCGAGGCGGAGAGCGCGTACTGCTTAAAGTGCTCGCGAACCTTGTCGAGGTAAACATCGGCCGAGGCGGAGGCGCCGCCGCCGATGAGGAACATCTCGGGATCGACCACGTTGGCGATAAGTGCCAGGGCGCGACCGAGATAGTCGGCCATGGTATCGGCCGCGGCCAGCGCGAGCTTGTCGCCCTCGCGGCAGGCCTGGAACACGTCCTTGGAATCTGAGGGGCCGGTGAGCTCGATGGGCTCGACGCCAGCCTTCTTGCACTCGGCAAGGTAGTTGCTCACCACACCGGTGGCGCTGGAATACTGCTCCAGGTGGCCATGGCCGCCGCAGCCGCAGGTGCGCTCCTCAGCCGGGTTCAGGCACATGTGGCCGATCTCGCCGCCGGCACCCACAACGCCCGACACCACGTCGCCGTTGACGATAACGCCGCCGCCCACGCCGGTACCGATGGTGACCATCACCACGTTCTGCACGCCCTTGGCAGAACCGAGCCAGGCCTCGCCCATAGCAGCAGCGTTGGCGTCGTTCTCGTACTTAACGACCGCGTCGGGGCAGTGCTCCTGAATGGCGATCTTGAGCTCGGGCAGGTTGATGGCAATGTTCGCCTTGACCTTGGCATCGCCCGATGCCGGGATGGGGCACGGGACGGCCAGGCCAATGCCCGACACAAAGGCACGCGGAATCTGGGCCTTGGCGACCACCTGGTCGATAGCCTCGGTCACCGCGGCAAAGCCCGCAGCGTCAACGATGGGAGGCGTGGGCACGCTGGCCTTGGCCAGCAGGTTGCCGTCCTCGTCGAACAGGCCCTCCTTGACCGAGGTGCCACCGACGTCGATGCCGATGTAATACTGCTTAGGTTCCATGGGAGCCCGCCTTTCTCGTTTAAACATTGCCTGTATGGTACCGCTCCCAAGGCAAAAACCTACCAAAAAGGACAGGTTTGTTTTGGCAGGTTTTATCTGGGGAAGCGCAGAGTACGAGATTCGGTTCGCTGGGTGTTATATCGGTTCGGCCCCGTCCTCGGACCGATCATTTCTCAACACGACACTACTCAGATGTTTATCATTTAAAACGCTCTAATTTTACAAGCGGGGCGACTTTTAATTTTATCTTTCTCGAACTTTTCAATAACTCAATAGAGATACTTAGGTGTTGACTATACTTTCTTTTATACTCAATCAAGTTGGAAAGGAGGTTCCTTGATTCCCAAATACGAGGCGATAGCTGCAGATATTCGTCGAAGTATTGAGGATGGCGCTCTTAAACCGGGCGACAAGCTTCCCACCGTCGTTGAGTTCTGTGAGCTCTATAGCGTTTCCAAAATCACCGTCAAACGAGCGATTGAGCAGATCACCGAGGAAGGCCTTATTACCAGCCGGCGCGGATCGGGCACCTACGTCAAGGACACGGCGGGGCTTCCCGGCCAGGTGTTTTTTCAAGGCAAGAACGACCGTGCCCAAGGCTTTTCGTACGAGCATCGCGGGGAGAAAGTGACCTCGGTGGTCTACGATTTCTCGATCGTCAATCCACCGGCAGAGGTTGCGACCCAGCTGGGAATGGCCGAGGATGACTTCGCCTATCACATCGTGCGCGTGCGCCAGGTCGACGAGAAGCCCATCGTCATCGAGTACACCTATATGCCGCTCGAACTGATCCCGGGCCTTAAAAAGAAGGACCTGTACGGATCGGTCTACGGCTTTATCCGCGAGCAATGCGGGCTGAAGATTTCGAGCTTCCATCGCACCATCCGCGCCGTGGCGGCAACCGAGGAAGAAGCCGAGCGCCTGGATACCAAACCCGGCTCTCCCCTGCTCGAACTCAACCAGATTGGCTTCTTGGATAGCGGCACCGCGTTTGAATATTCTATCTCGCACAACGTAGGCGACCGCTTTGAGCTGCACAACGTAACGCTGGCCTAGTTTTGTAATCCGGTGGGTGCTCGTTTTGAGCTGTCTTACGCGGCACCCGCACAACCTTATGGGAGTATGCACATGTCCGATTTGATTAAACTCACGCCGATCTTCCACGAGAAGATCTGGGGCGGCCGCCAGTTGGAGACCGTGTTTGGCTACGACATTCCCGAGGGTCCCATCGGTGAGTGCTGGGCCATCTCGGCCCATCCCAACGGCGACTGCCAGATTGCGGAGGGACCGTACGCCGGCCACACGCTGTCGTGGCTGTGGGCCGAGCACCGCGAGCTCTTTGGCAACTGCGAGGGCAAGGAGTTCCCGTTGCTCATCAAGATTCTGGACGCCAAGGACGACCTTTCGATCCAGATTCATCCCAACGACGAGTACGCCGCCAAGCACGAGAACGGCAGCCTGGGCAAAACCGAGTGCTGGTATGTACTGGACTGCGAGCCCGGTGCCACGATCATCGTCGGCCAGCGCGCGCACGACCGCGCCGAGGCCGCGCAGATGATCGAGGGGGGCCGTTGGGACGAGATGCTCAACGTGCTGCCGATTCACAAGGGAGACTTTTTCCAGATCGACTCCGGCACCGTTCACGCCATCAAGACCGGCACGCTGATTCTGGAGACGCAGCAGTCGAGCGACGTGACATATCGCCTGTACGACTACGACCGCCCCGGCACCGACGGAAAGCTGCGCCCGCTGCACATTGAGCAGAGCCTCGACTGCATCGACTTTGATGCTCAGGCTCCGACCGACGGCACGGTGACCGCGCCCGAGGTGGACGGCGTGACCGAGCTCGAGTCCAACCCCTGCTACACCGTCGATCGCGTGCGCGTCAACGGCAGGACCCTCGACCAGCGCTGGCCCTTCATGTGCCTGTCGGTCATCGACGGCGAAGGCACCGTCTGCGGCGACCCCGTCCACAAGGGAAGCCACCTGCTGGCCCCGAGCACCGTCAGCTCCATCGACCTCGAAGGCAAGATGGAACTGATCATCAGCCACCTCTAGATCGCAACAACAACCAAAACGCAACAAGGGGCTCCCCCGTTCATCAACGGAGGAGCCCCTACTCGTATCTACATTTCAGCCCACCCGGTTCTCCAAATCAAAAAGCGGACGAGCGGAGCGGCGTTCGCAAGCAACGTTACCCAAGGACCTGGGCGGGCGTATGGGACAACATCGATCGCGAGTTCCGCACGCAAAGGAGAGCACTTAATGTGCTCTCCGTCTTGCGCAGGACTGCCCGAGCAGGCGATGTTGCCCCATACGCCCGCCCAGGTCCGCCGGGATCACGACAGCTTGACGATCGGTGCAAAACCTTTCATTAGCTTTTTGGTCTGGCCGGTCTTTTCGAATTGGACCTCGATCATGTCTCCGGCGACCGAGATCACGGTGCCCGTGCCAAAGGTCTTGTGGCTCACGGTATCGCCCGCGGCAAAGTCCTGCGATGCGCTGGCACGATCGACCTTGCGCTCCACCGTCGGGGACACCTTGGAAGACGGCTTTTTGGCTCGCGACGCGCCCGAACCAAAAGTCGAGGCAACACGGCCGGCGTCAGGCGAAACCCCACGATGGCGCTCGGTCCCGTAACTGCTGCCGCCAAAGAAATCGTCAAAGCTCGATCCGCCGCGCGAACCGGAACCGCCGGTCGAGCGCGTATGCGAGCCAAACACCTTGCCGCCGTACATATCCGAGCCCATGCCCGAGCCAAAGGTGCCGTGACGGTCGCCGCGCTTCTCCCAGCCCGTGCCCTCAAAACCGGCAGAACCGATGCCGCTAAACTCGATATCCTCAAACGGAATCTCGTTGAGGAAGCGCGAGCGCGGGTTGGCAGAGGTCGAGCCGTAGGTGCGACGCGTGGCCGCATAGGTCAGGAACAGGCGCTTGCGAGCACGCGTGATGGCGACGTAGGCCAAGCGACGCTCCTCCTCGAGCTTGCCCGGATCGTCACTACCGCCAAAGTCGTGCACGTGCGGGAAGATACCCTCCTCCATGCCGGCCACGAACACCGCCGGGAACTCCAGGCCCTTGGCGGAGTGGATGGTCATCATGGTAATGGCATGCGTCTCGCCGGCCAGGGAATCCAAGTCGGAGCGCAGGGCCAGCCACTCCATGAGCGCCGGCAGCGCCTTACAGGTGAGCGGACCGTAGGTGCGCTCGATCTCGTCGGCATGCACGGCACCCGCCGGCATCTCCGTCGGCGCGGCATACGCGTTGCCCGCGATGGCGGCGGCCAGGGCATCCTGCGGAGACAGCGCCGGAGCGGCCAAGCTATCGAGCGGATTGGAGCCCGCGGCGTCACGCGCGCCAACGAGCGCCTCAAACGAGGATACCGGGGCAGATGGCCCCGGTTCGGGCGCAGGCGCGCTCACCACGACAGGCTCGGGCTCGGCGCTAGCAGGCACATCGGCAACACCGGCAGCGCGCAGCTCTTCCAAGCTCTCGAGCGTACCTTCGATATCCTCGTGCGTCTCCTCAAATTCGGCGGCGACGCCCAGGAATTCCTGGATGTTCTCGGCGCGGCTCTCGGACTCCATGGTGCCCTCGGCGCGGAAAGCCTGCAGCAGGCCCGTCTTATCGACGATCATCTCGACGACGTCCTTGAGCTCGCCGTCCATGCGGCGACCCTCGCGCACCAGCGCCACAAAGCTCGACAGGCCGTTGCGCACCTTGGCGCTAAACATGCCCGTCTCGGCTGTTGCGATCTCGCAGGCTTGGAAGAACGAGCAACGGTTGTCGCGCGCCAGCTGCTCAATCTTTTGGATCGAGGTGGAGCCGATGCCGCGGCGCGGCGTGTTGATAACGCGCTTGACGCTCATATCGTCTGCCGGGTTCACGATCATCTTGAGGTAGGCCATGACGTCGCGGATCTCGGCACGGTCGAAGAATCGCGTGCCGCCCACGATCTTGTAGGGCACGCCTGCGCGCAGGAACATATCTTCGAGGATACGCGACTGGGCGTTGGTGCGGTAGAACACAGCGATATCGTCGTAACTCGTGCCCTTGGAGTGCAGCTTTTCGATCTCGCCGGCAATCCAGCGGCCCTCGTCGCGCTCATCGCTTGCCTGGAAGGCCTGGATCTTCTCGCCGTCGCCCTCGGCCGTAAACAGACGCTTGTCCTTGCGTTGCGAGTTGTGGCGCACCACGGCGTTGGCGGCGCTCAGGATATGACCCGTAGAGCGGTAGTTCTGCTCCAGCTTAACGGTCTTGCAGTTTTTAAAGTCCTTCTCAAAGTCCAGGATGTTGGTGATGTCGGCGCCGCGCCAGCTATAAATGGACTGGTCATCGTCGCCTACGACCATGAGGTTTTGGTACTTGGCGGCCAGCAGGTTGGCGATCTCGTACTGGACGTGGTTGGTGTCCTGATACTCGTCGACGCTAATGTAGCGGAAACGCTCTTGGTACTTATCGAGCACCTCGGGGCGGGTGCGCAGCAGCTCAAGCGTGCGCACGAGCAGGTCGTCGAAGTCCATAGCGTTGGCGGCGCGCAGGCGGCGTTCCAGCTCCAGGTAGACCTGCGCGGCCTTTTTGTCGTTGGGGCTGTCGGCGGATTTGAGCATGTCCTCGGGGCCGATCATGGCGTTTTTGGCCGAACTGATCTTGCTGCGGATCATATTGATGGGGAATTGCTTTTGCTCGATACCGAGCGCCTGCATAATATCGCGCACCATGCGCTTGGAATCGTCGTCATCGTAGATGGTGAACTGACCGGTGTAGCCCAGCAGATCAGCGTCCTCGCGCAGCATACGCACGCACATGGCATGGAAGGTGCACACCCACATGCCACGGGTGCCGCTGGGAATGAGCGCCGCCAGACGCTCACGCATCTCGGCCGCGGCCTTGTTGGTAAACGTGATGGCAAGGATCTGCCAGGGCTTAACACCCAGGTCGCCGAGCATATGTGCGATGCGGAAGGTCAAGACGCGGGTCTTGCCCGAGCCGGCGCCGGCAAGGACCAGCAACGGACCCTCGGTGGTCAGGACCGCCTCGCGCTGGGCGGGATTAAGGCTGTCGAGGTCGACGAGCGGCTTGGCGGGTTTGGGTGCCGGCGCGGGAGCGTCGTAGATGTCGAGCGGGACGAGCTCGGGCTCCGGCGCAGCGGGGGCGGTGTATGCATCGAGCGGCACGGGTTCCGGCGTGGGCGGCACGGGTACCGCGGCGTTCTTTTCCCAGGGCAAGGGCTGGGTCATGGGCGACTCCTCATCTGACGGACGGCGCGCCTGCGGGCGGCGCCATAGTTTGAGCCGTACCAGTATACCGAGCCGCGCGGACACCGGCGCAAATCACACCACGACTCCGTGCGCCACCGTCAGGCCCGCCCAGCGGATTTGGCGCAATGGGGTCAGGTTAGTCTGCACCACATTGGTGCAAAGAAACCTGGCCCCATTGCACCAATCACGGAGCCACCGATGTCATGGCAACGGTAGCGAGCGGCGGCCAGGGCGAACAAATTGGCATGAAAAGGGGGCGGCATAGACCTTTTGGTCATGCCACCCCCTTTGAATGACAAGTTGTCGCCCTGGCCGCCGCGCAGCGTCGACTAAGTTAGAGGCCGAGCATCGGCTCCAGAACGAAGAAGTATGCGAGCACTACGATGCCCAGGATGATGCGGTAGGCACCGAAGCACTTGAAGTCGTGACGGCGGACGAAGCCCATGAGCCACTTGATGGCGATGAGCGAAACCACAAAGGCCACAACGCAGCCCACGCCCAGGATAGCGACCTCGTTGGCACCGAACGTGCCGCCCTTGATGAAGTACTTGACCAGCTTGAGCGCACTCGCGCCAAACATGACCGGGATGGCCAGGAAGAACGTAAACTTGGACGCCACCGAACGCGTGCAGCCCAAAAGCAGGCCGCCGATGATGGTAGAACCGGAGCGAGACGTACCAGGCACCAGCGAAAGCACCTGGAAGCAG
>CAJMRR010000053.1 GCA_905215835.1 uncultured bacterium
CTCGGCCGTTCGTACTACATGGGCGACGATCGCATCGAGGGCCTGGGCGTCATTGCCGCCGAAACCGTACGTGGCTCCGATCGCCTGATCGGCAACGTAGCCGTCAAAACCGACCTGGCACCCGAGCCCTTTGTGGGATTCGAGAATCATGGAGGTCGCACGCTTTTGGACGCCGAAGCCACGCCGCTCGGAACGTCCGTCGTCACGGGCACCGGCAACAACGGCGATGATGGTCTTGAGGGCCTCATCTACAAGGGCGTCATCGGCACGTACCTGCACGGACCGGCACTGCCCAAGAACCCCGAACTCGCCGACTGGCTCATTACCCACGCCCTCGAGCGCCGTGGCGACGCGCAGGCCACAGCCCTGCTGCCGCTCAAGCCCCTCGACGACACCTACGAGCACGCCGCCCACGACGCCGCCATGAAGCTCCTCCCCTAGCACCTCACAACCACAAAGGGGACAGGCACCTTTGTGGTGGTTTTCCAGTTTGCCAACGATATGTGAACGGCTAAAAAAGTCTGCTATACTCTTTCCCGCTGTCCCCATCGTCTAGCGGCCAAGGACGCCACCCTTTCAAGGTGGATATCGCGGGTTCGAATCCCGCTGGGGGCACCACAGAATCTGAGGAGCCCGTTACCCTCGCGGTAGCGGGCTTTTTGCTATCCATGTGCCGGGATTCGAACCCGACAGGGTGCGGAGCTGAGGAAACGCGTAAGCGTTTTCCAGCGCAGCACGCAAGGAGCGGAGCGACGCAGCGAAAGCGGGCGGCGCCAGCCGCACGCGGACATCCCGCTGGGGGCACCACAGAATCTGAGCAGCCCGTTATCAATTCGGTAGCGGGCTTTTTGTTACCGATATTCCGGGATTCGAACCCCGAGGGCATTAAATCACACTGTCATCCAAGGGCCGTGGTCAAAAAATAGCAAATATGAGTACTGTTTCCATTTTAGTAACAGCGATTTCATGCCTTTAGAAGTCGATTTAGCCGTCAGGCGTCCTACGGCGGAAGAATTGCAGACGTTTATCGGCTAAGTACTTGTACATATGTTGCGTAACACTACATATTTTGCAAATAAATAATGCTACAGGACTTGTGACAGTACTCATATTTGACGTTTTTTGCCCACAACCCTTTATACCTAGGCGAATCGGCGGCAAAACGGGCTTCAATGCGTCCTTCGCAAACAAAAACCGGGGCCCGCATGATGCGGACCCCGGCTCAATACCGTGACGATATGTCAGTTACGCTCTACACGTAGAACAGAATGTCGTCGTAGGTCGGGACCGGCCAGTAGTCGGCGGCCACGATCTCCTCCATGGCATCCACGGCGGCGCGCAGCGTATCCATAGCGGGAACGACCTCGTGCGCGTACACGTTGGCCTGCTCCTGACCATCGAGGGCCTCGGCCTTCTGATGCACGGCGTCGAGCGCCTTGATGGAGTCGTTGATGGTGGTGATGCCGTTGCAGAGCTTGTTGAGCGTGTTCTGCTCACACTGCATGGCGGCCTCGGCGCCGGCGGCACGAATAGTCTCAAGGCCCTTAGCGACCTTGGTGGCATAGGCGGTAATGACCGGGCGATAGGTACGACGCGCCTCGCGAACCATCGTGGTAGCCTCGATGTTCATGAGCTTGTTGTACTTCTCGAGCTTGCAGTCGTAGCGGCACTGAGCCTCGGCCTTGGTCAGGACACCCGTCTCCTCAAAGAGCGCGATAGCCTTATCGGAAACAAAGGCGGGCAGGGCATCGGCCGTGGTCTTGTTGTTGGCAAGGCCGCGCTTCTTGGCCTCGACGGGCCACTCGTCGGAGTAGCCATCGCCGGAAAAGAGGATGCGCTGGTGGTCGGTCAGGACCTTCTTGCAGTACTCGAGCGCAGCGTCCTGGAACTCATCCTCGGGCGTACCCTCGAGTGCGTCGGCGAAGGACTTGAGCGACTTGGCCACGGCAGCATCGAGCACCAGGTTGGAGTCGGAGACGTTCTGCTCGGAGCCGCAGGCACGGAACTCGAACTTGTTGCCGGTAAAGGCGAAC
This sequence comes from uncultured bacterium, assembly GCA_905215835.1. Taxonomy (GTDB): domain Bacteria; phylum Actinomycetota; class Coriobacteriia; order Coriobacteriales; family Coriobacteriaceae; genus Collinsella. Next base: position 2,034 of record CAJMRR010000053.1, read on the forward strand.
GGGGAGGTGCGGTTGCGGTCGGTGTTGTCCTGCATCAGCTTGGGCAGGGTATCGGCGCCCAGGTCGAGCACGCCGCGCGTGGCATGGACGGAAGCCTTGCCATCGATGATCTTCTCGACAACCTCGGTAAGCTGGTCGCCCAGGAAGATGGACATAATCGCCGGAGGAGCCTCGTTGGCGCCCAGACGATGATCGTTGCCGGCCGAGGCAACGGAGGCACGCAGGAGCTCCTGATAGTTATCGACGGCCTCAATCACCGCGGTGAGGAAGACGATGAACTGCAGGTTGTCGAGCGGGGTGTCGCCCGGATCGAGCAGATTCTCGGACTCGGTGCCAAGCGACCAGTTGTTGTGCTTGCCCGAACCGTTGATGCCCTCGAAGGGCTTCTCGTGCAGCAAGCAGACCAAGTCGTGACGGGAGGCGATGAGCTTCATTTTCTCCATCATGACCAGATTCTGGTCGATGGCCTCGTTGACTTCGCCATAGACGGGGGCGAGCTCATGCTGGCAGGGAGCAACCTCGTTGTGCTTGGTCTTGGCGGGAATGCCGAGCGCCCACAGTTCATCGTCCAGGTCCTTCATATAGGCCGAGACGGTGGGGCGGATAGCGCCAAAGTAGTGCTCCTCGAGCTCCTGGCCCTTGCAGGGAGCAGCACCAAAGAGGGTGCGACCGGTGATGACCAGGTCCTTGCGCTTGCGATAGGCGTCCTTCTTGATCAGGAAGTACTCTTGCTCGTCGCCCACGGAAGGAACGACCTTCTTGGGGGTCTTGCCAAACAGCGCCAAAACGCGCTTGGACTCACGCGAGAGCGCGGTCATGGAGCGCAGCAGCGGAGTCTTCTTGTCCAGGGCCTCGCCCGTGTAGGAGCAGAAAGCCGTGGGGATGCACAGGACATCGTCCTTGATAAAGGCGGGGCTGGTGGGATCCCAAGCGGTGTAGCCACGGGCCTCGAAGGTGGCGCGCAGGCCGCCGTTGGGGAAGCTGGAGGCGTCCGGCTCGCCCTGGATGAGGTTCTTGCCCGTAAACTTGGTAATGGCGGTGCCGTCGTGGTTGGGCTCCAAGAAGCTGTCGTGCTTCTCGGAAGTAATGCCCGAAAGAGGCTGGAACCAGTGCGCGTAGTGCGTCGCGCCCTTGGAGATGGCCCAGACCTTCATGGCATGGGCAACGGCGTTGGCCACATCCAGGTCGAGCGGCTCACCGCCCTCGAGGGTTGCAGCAAGGCGCTTCCAAATGTCCTTGGGGAGGTAGTCCTTCATGACTTCCTCAGAGAACACCATGGTCCCGAAGCGGTCAGTAAGTTCGGCCATACGGAACTCCCTTCGTATCGGCACCGCGTGAGAAGCGGTGTTGATTACTAACGAACGAGTCATAGCTTAGACTCGCCGTGTTTCCGCAACATTACCGTTATGTTGCTGTCGCGAAACCAATCAATGAGGTTACCGCATCGCGGCGGCGTTGCCACCCTCAACAGCCAATCAACTGTATAAATTGCAGACCTTTCCCCATGGTTTAAGGGTAGTCAATTTGGGATGGAGCTCTATTAACTGGTATTTTGCATCAGATACCAGTCTTTATAGTCCGTGCCTAGATTAGCCGCTCTGTTATAGAGAAAGCCGATAGCAAGGCATCTTTGATTGGTATCCCCGAATAACGAGTGAAACTCCACCGTGACACAGTGGTGCTGTAGAATCCTTACAACACATCACACTATTACGTATCTAGAGGAGCACGATATGCGCGTCGACGAGGTTTTTAAGCAGGCAGCATCCCAGGGCACCGCGCCCATTTCGTTTGAGATGTTCCCGCCCAAGGGCGAGCTGACCCTCGACACGGCTCGCGAAGTGGCAGGCAATCTGTGCAAGCTTTCGCCGAGCTTTGTCTCGGTCACCTGCTCGGCCGGCGGCTCGGGCAACGGTGCCGCCACCGCCCCCATCGCGCATATGATTACGAGCGAATTCGACACGCCCTCGGTGGCGCACCTTACCTGCGTGGGCCGCTCGCACGCCGATATCGCCGCCAAGATCGACGAGTATCGCACCGCCGGCGTAGAAAACATCCTGGCCCTGCGTGGCGATCTTCCCGCTGGCGCGACCGAGGACGACAAGCCCGCCTCGGACTACGCCTACGCCCGCGACCTCATCCCCGAGCTCGTCGACGCCGGCTTTTGCGTGGGCGCCGCAGCCTACCCCGAGGGCCACATTGCCTGTGAGGATCTCAACCTCTCGGTCGAACACCTCAAGCAAAAGCAGGACGCTGGCGCGAGCTTCTTTGTGACGCAGCTCTTCTTTGATAACGAGTGCTTCTACCGCTTCCGCGAGCTTGCCGACAAGGCCGGCATCACCGTGCCCATTACCGCGGGCATCATGCCGTTTATGGGCAAGTCGCAGATCAGCCGCATGGTCTTTATGTGCGGCGCGTCGCTGCCCTCCCCCGTCATCAAGATTCTCGCCAAGTACGAGAATGACCCCGAGAGCCTGCAGGCAGCTGGTGTAGATTATGCAGCCCGCCAGCTTTGCGACCTCAAGGAGCACGGCGCCGACGGCCTGCACCTGTACACTATGAACCGTCCTGCGATCGCCGCGACCATTATGGAGCGCCTGGGGTAATGGAAAAACCGCACATCGATACAACCGCTGTCGAAGTGCCGGCCGACCTTGCGTCGCCGGCGCTTTACCGTGTCGATGCTGCGCACCATCCCCGTGTCGACCGTGCCGAGATGCTGCGGTATCTGGGTTACGGCGGCCAGCAGATTGAGCCCGAGCTGTCACGACGTATTGAGCTTGTGGTCGAGCGCCTTGAGCTGGACATTGAGCCCCGTGGCGTGCGCCGCGTATTTGCCGTCGATGCCATGGGCGTGGACGAGCAGGGAGAGCCTTGCATTCGCTTGGTCGGCACCAACGTTGAGCTGCGAGGTCGCGATATCTATCGACATCTCAAAGATGCCCGCTTTGCCGCGCTCATGGCATGCACCCTCGGCATGGACGCCGAGCGTCGCCTGCGCACCACGGGAGCCCAACATCCCCTGGAGGGCGCCGTGCTCGACGCCGCGTGCTCCGCTTACGTGGAAGCCGCCGTTGAGCAAATGGACCAGCAGGTCAAGACGGACGCCGCCGTTCATGGGCTCGCCGGCAACTGGCGTTTTAGTCCCGGCTACGGCGACTGCCCGCTCTCGGCCCAGCGCTCGATCGTCAATGCGCTCAACGCCACGCGGCTCATCGGCCTGACCGTCACGCCCACCAGCCTGCTCATGCCCACCAAAAGCGTGACCGCGGTGATCGGCCTATTCGACAGCGAAGTCCACGACGCCCAGAACCGCCCCACCTGCAATATCTGCCGCATGCGCGAGCACTGCCGCTTCCGCGCCGCCCACACCACCTGCTATTCCAGCCATTAGGAGCCCCCGATGTTTACTCCGCTTATCACTCATGATTCTGACGGCACTGCATTGGCGGCACCCGTTGATGCCGCACGTCGCAACGGTGCCACGTACAAGACGCGCACGATCGACGATCTACGCATTGAGGACGATCGCCTGCATGCGGCCGTCGAGGGCACGGGGCACCTGCTGTTCGACGGCGGCATGGGCACCATGTTGCAAGCGGCCGGCATGAAGGCCGGCGCCCTGCCCGAGCTGCTCAACTTTGAGGAGCCCCAGGTTATCACCGATATCCAACGTCAATATGTCGAGGCTGGCTGTGACGTGATCACCGCCAACACCTTTGGCGCCAACGCCCACAAGCTCGACGGTGCCGCCACCGTGGCAGACGTCTTTGCCGCGGCCGTCACCTGCGCCCGCGAGGCCGGCGCCCGCTACGTCGCCGGCGATATCGGCCCCATCGGCGCGCTGCTTCGTCCCTTAGGCACCCTCAGCTTTGACGAGGCCTACGACCTTTTTGCCGAGGAAGTGCGCGCCGGCGTCGCCGCGGGTGTGGACCTCTTTATTATCGAAACCATGACCGACCTTGCCGAGATCAAGGCGGCCGTCCTCGCCTGCCGCGAGAACTCCGACCTGCCCGTCTTTGCCACCATGACCTTCGAGGAAGACGGTCGCACCTTCCTGGGCACGAGTCCCGAGGCGGCCGCCATCACGCTCGACGCTATCGGCGCCGACGTTTTGGGCATCAACTGCAGCCAGGGACCGGCCGAGCTACGAGGACTCGCCGCACGTATGCTCACCGTTACCGACAAGCCCATCATGGTGCAGGCCAACGCAGGACTGCCCCATGTGGACGACGACGGCAACACCGTCTTTGATATCCAGGCCCCCGAATACGCCGAGGCCGTCGCCGGCATGATCGCCGACGGTGTGAGCGTCGTGGGCGGTTGCTGCGGCACCACGCCGGCGCACATGGCGGCACTTCGCGCCCTCATCGATAACCACACGCCCAGCCCGCGCCACCGCAAGCCCAGCATGTCGGTCACAAGCGCCCAGACCGTGGTGGACCTCCCCTGCGATGGCCACAAAATCGCCGTCATCGGCGAGCGCATCAACCCCACCGGCAAAAAGCGCCTGCAGCAGGCCCTGCGCGACGGCGATCTGGACTACGTCGTGAGCCAGGGCATCAGCCAGCAGGAGCAGGGCGCCGACATCCTGGACGTCAACGTGGGCCTGCCCGAGATCGACGAGGTCAAGATTATCCAACAGGCCACCGAGCAGCTCCAAGGCTCCACGCTCCTGCCGCTGCAGATCGACTCCACCGACCCCGCAGCCGTCGAGGCCGCCGTGCGCCGCTACGCCGGCAAGCCCATCATCAACTCGGTCAATGGCAAACAGCAGATCATGGATGAGATCTTTCCGCTGGTCGCCCACTACGGCACCAACGTTGTCGGCCTCACGCTCGACGAAGGCGGCATCCCCGATACCGCCGAGGCCCGCTTCGCCATCGCCGAGCGCATCGTGGCCGAGGCTGCCCGCTACGGCATCGGACCGGACCGCATCCTCATCGACTGCCTGGTCATGACCGCCTCGACCAATCAACGCCAGGCCGAGCAGATCCTGCGCGCCATGTCCCTGTGCAAGGAGCGTCTGGGCGTCAAATGCGCGCTCGGCGTGTCGAACATCAGCTTTGGCCTGCCTGCCCGCCCGCTGCTGGGCTCGGTCTTTTTGGCCGCCGCCTTCGGCGCGGGCCTGGACGCCCCCATCATGAACCCGGGTTCCAAGCGCTTTATGGATACCGTCTACAGCTATCGCGTCCTGAGCGTTGAGGACGAGGGCTCGACCGGATACATCGAGCGCTATGCCGGCTGGACCGATCCGTACAAGATCGCCGCCAACCCGGCAGCCGCCCAGGCCGCATCGAGTGATGCCGCGCCCGCTGCTGGCACCGCCGGCACCGACGGCAACGACGACCCGATTCGTCGCATGGTCGTCTCGGGCCGCAAAGGCGAGATCGCTGCCGAGACCGAGCGTCTGCTGGCAGACCGCGACGCCATGGACCTCATCAACAATCACTTTATCCCCGCCCTCGACGAAGTTGGCGTCCTCTTTGACCAGGGCAAGTTCTTCTTGCCGCAGCTTATGGCCTCGGCCGAAGCCGCGCGTGTGGGCTTCGACACCATCAAGCGCCTGATGCCCGCCGGCGAGATTGCCGACAAGGGCAAGATCTGCGTGGCCACCGTCAAGGGCGACATCCACGATATTGGCAAGAACATCGTCAAAATGCTGCTCGACAACTACGGCTACACCGTCTTTGACCTGGGCCGCGACGTCGATCCGCAGGAGGTACTCAAGACCGTCAAGGAGCGCGATATCAAACTCGTCGGCCTCTCGGCGCTTATGACCACCACCGTCGTGGCCATGGAGGAGACCATCAAGTTGCTCCATGCCGAGGTTCCGGGCGTCAAGATCATCGTGGGCGGCGCCGTGCTCACCCCCGAATACGCCAAGCAGATCGGCGCGGACTACTACGCCAAGGACGCCGCCGAAAGCGCGCGCATCGCCGAAGAGGTCTTTGGGCAGTAACACAACGGAAACAACCGAGCGCCAAAACGTGCCGCATGCGCCACTTGGCACGTGCGGCACGTTAGAATAGAAAAGACTATGCTCGTTTTGGCAGATAGGAGCGCAAGGATGGCGATCACGCCCGCAGAAATCGCGGAAACCCGCGGCATGGTTGAGGAGCAGAACCTCGACATCAGGACCATCACCATGGGTGTTTCGCTCATGGGTTGCGGTGACGAGAACCTCGACCGCATGTGTACGAAGATCTACGACCACGTGACGCACACGGCTGAGCATCTGGTCGAGACCGCCGAGAACCTCGAACGCGAGTACGGTATCCCCATCGTCAACAAGCGCGTTTCCGTCACCCCGGTGGCCCAGATCGCCGCGTGCTGCAAGGATGAGGACCTCACCCCCATCGCGCATGCCCTCGACCGCGCGGCCGAGACGCTCGGCATCGATTACCTGGGCGGCTTCTCCGCGCTCGTTCAGAAGGGCATCGGCGACGCCGACCGCCGCGTTATCCAGTCCATTCCGCAGGCGCTCGCCACCACGAGCCGCGTCTGCTCCAGCGTCAACGTCGCCAGCCTGCGCGCCGGTATCAACATGGATGCCGTGCTCATGGCCGCCCAGACCATCATCGATGCCGCTAAACTCACGGCCGACCAGGATTCCGTCGGCGCTTCCAAGTTTGTCTGCTTTGCTAACATGGTCGAGGACTCCCCGTTTATGGCGGGCGCCGTCCACGGCGGTGGCGAGGCCGACGCCGTCATCAACGTAGGCGTCTCGGGCCCCGGCGTTATGGCTGCTGCCTTGGAGACGCTCCCCGACTCCGCCTCGATGATGGAGGTTGCCGAGAAGATCAAGCAGACCGCCTTTAAGATCACCCGTGCCGGCGAGCTCATGAGCCGCGAGGCCGCCCATCGTCTGGGGGTCGAGAAGGGCATTGTCGACCTGTCGCTGGCTCCCACGCCTGCCATCGGCGACTCCGTTGCCCGCATCCTCGAGATCATCGGCGTGGGCACCTGCGGTGGCCCGGGCACGACCTGCGCGCTCGCCATGCTCAACGATGCCGTCAAGAAGGGCGGCGTCATGGCCAGCTCCAGCGTGGGCGGTCTCTCGGGCGCCTTTATCCCCGTGTCCGAGGACGCCGGCATGATCGCCGCCGTCGAAGCCGGCGCGCTTTCGCTCGAGAAGCTCGAGGCCATGACCTGCGTGTGCTCCGTCGGCCTGGACATGATCGCCATCCCCGGCGACACCCCGGTCGAGACCATCGCCGGCATCATCGCCGACGAGATGGCCATCGGCGTTATCAACAATAAGACCACGGCCGTGCGCGTGATTCCCGCTATCGGCAAGGGCGTGGGCGACTGCGTTGAGTACGGTGGTCTGTTCGGCCGTGCGCCCATCATGCCGGTGAACCCCAACGCCGGCACCGTGCTTGCCCACCGCGGTGGACGCTTCCCGGCGCCGCTGAACTCGCTCAAGAACTAGCTGAGGGGTTCGGGCGGGGAGCCCCGGGGAGGGCAAATATATAAGGTTGCCTGCTCGGACAGTCCTGACTCGCACGGAGAGCACATTAAGTGCTCTCCGGCTCGTGCGGAACTCGCGATCGACCTTATATATTTGCCCTCCCCGGGGCTCCCGCACATCTCAACCTTGGCTGAGTTCTGTCCCATGTTGCAGTTGCTTCGCTCCTGCACCACTTGACTGGTGCGGCGGTTTGGCGTTGGAGCGGTTCTTTTTCTGATATATGCTGGTTGCGGCTCTTCTTTTGGGAGGAGTCGCTTTTTTGTTGCTAGGAGGTTGGCCCGTGGTTGATGGGGAGATTCGTTCTGAGCTGCTTGCTGCGGATTGGAATGGCGAATGGATGCGTCTGCAAGCTGATCGGCGGCGGGCTGATGATTCTTTTGAATGGGATAAGCGGGCTCGGCATTTTCGGCCGCTGGAGACTGCCCCTTATGCTCGGGACTTTATGAAGCTGTTGGCGTTAAAGCCTGGTGAATCGGTGCTGGATATGGGGTGTGGGGCTGGGTCGATTGCTATTCCGCTTGCTCAGGCTGGGCATCCTGTGATTGCGGCTGATTTCTCCCCCGCCATGCTGGGCACGCTTGATGCTGGCATTGAGTACTATGAGCTCGAGGATCGCATTACGCCGCTTGAGCTTGCTTGGGATGATGATTGGGATTTGGTTGGACCGGTCGCGAAAGCGGTGGATATTGCCTTTGCCAGTCGGTCGGTTACGACGACCAATCTAAAAGGTGCGCTTGCCAAGCTTGACCGTGCGGCTCGTCGGCGTTGTGCTGTCACGATGGTCGCCAACTCCAGCCCGCGCTATGATCTGCACCTGATGAACGCCATCGGTGCCTCGGTTACCTGCAGTAATGGCTTTGTGTATGCTTTTAATATCCTCATTCAGATGGGTGCGCTGCCGCAGGTTACGTACTTTGAATCGCCTCGTCGCGACACCTTCGATAGCCTTGAGGCAGGTGTGGCGGATTTTTCCCGTATGCTCGAACATGGCAACGAGGATAAGATCGACCGCCTGCGCGATTACATCGCCCAGCACATGATCGAGAACCCCCATGCCGGTGAGCCGGGCTCCAAGGGCGTGCCGCAGGGGCGCTATATGCTCGATCATGTCCGCAAGGTTCGTTGGGCGTTTATTGCATGGGAGCCGGTCTCTGCGCCCCGCTCGTAGCCTGTTCGCAGCCCGCACCGCCCACTCACTCGGCATCCGCATTCTTTTTGAACTGGGCAAACGCGCTCCACACCGCGCCGTTCCTGCGCTATCGTGGGACAGCTCACGTAGATTAAGGCCCCGTCGCGGGGCGCCCCATACATAGAAAGCGAGAACCCATGGCACTGACAGGAGCCCAGGTCAAGCAGCTTCGCAGCATGGCCCATCACCTCAACCCCGCCATCATCATCGGTAAGTCCGATGTCAACGAGGGCACCGTCGAGCAGACGGTCGCCTACCTGGAGAAGCACGAGCTCGTTAAATGCTCCGTGCTCGATGGCTCCAGTCTTTCCGCCCGCGAGGCCGCCGAAGAGCTCGCTGAGCGCTGCCACGCCGAAGTCGTCCAGGTCATCGGCCGCAAGTTCTCGCTGTATCGCGAGTCCTCGCGCAAGGACATCGAGAAGATCAAGCTCGTCTAAGAGTCAATGATCCGGCGAGCCAACACATAGCAAGCTTACGGGTGCCCAAGTACTTCGGGCGCCCGTTTTTTATCGCTCGACCAGCACGCGATTGAGCCGTCCCTCCACCAAGCGCTCGTATAGACGCCGCGTCTCGGGCTCGGGCACGCCATTGACCTGCTCCCTCAGATGGTGCATATGCCCGCTGTACAGCTCGACGATATCGCGCCGCCGCCCCGCCGCACCGTAGACGCGCATGGCGCAGCGCACCATATCCTCACGCGCTGTTTCCTGTCGAAGCCCCGACTCTGCCAGCCAAATCGCCGACTGCAGATCGTTTTCTTCTAGAGCGGCATTTGCTCCCTTAATCATGCAATCGATGTACTTTGACTGCATAATGCGTCGCATGCGCAAAAAGTAGGTGGGATTACAGCCATTGGGAACATACAGCGGTCCGGCATAAAGCTGCTCAATCTTAAGGCACAGCTCAACTAAATGGGGCCCGCGCGCACCCGTGCGATTTCCCAAAACCTCGCGGCTTATCTGGTCAAACAGCCGTACATCGGTCTTGACGTAGTCGCCATTGAGTCCGATGCATTCATTTTGGATGAGCACACACGACTTGCCATCCGGCGTCGGCCCCAAAGCCGACCGCAAGCGCGATATCGTCGAGTACAGGTTATTGCGGGCGCTATTGAACTCGGCATGGGGCCACAGCTCCATGGCCAGCGTCTCACGATCGACGAGCGCATCCATGCCCAGTGCAAGCCGCTCGGCAAGTGTCGCCGCCTTCTTGCGGCGCCACATTTTGTCCGTGATGGGAAACCCGTCGCGCTCGGCGCGAAACGCACCAAACATGCGAATCTCGATATGGTCGATGGTATCAACAGCTTCAACCTCGCCGGCCTGGAACAGGCGCTCGCCCTCCCCTTCCAAATCGTCGCGCAGCGAGTACCGCGACAGCTCGCGCACGGGAAGCTTCTTGCGTATCCTGCCCGCCGGCTCGCCCAGACAATGCATGGCAAGGCGCGCAAAGAGCCGATACGATGGCTCTAGAATCCCCGCACGATTCATGGACATCCAGGCCGCAAGATCGCTATCTCGTCCCGCGCAGGCCAAATGCAGCGCCACCATCCAGGCCTCTGCGCCACCAACCTGCGTCTGGCTTATATCGAGTAGCTCCGCTTCCTCGCGCACCGAAACCATCGAGGTGTTACGCAGATATGCCGCGCGCTCCAGCAGCAATGCGTTATCGCGCATGTACGCAATCGACTCCTCGGCAAGTTTGAGCACTTGGACCGCACGGAACTTTGCATTAACCGGCCGTCCCTCTGCCAGCGACTGCCAGCCTTCTAGCAACAGGCCAAACAGCTGAATCTGGTTGTCGCGCATGCGCACAGCAAAACGATCGAGCTCGTTGAACGCCGCGTCGTCGGTTACCGGCAGGCCGGAAA
>CAJMRR010000054.1 GCA_905215835.1 uncultured bacterium
ACCGAGCCGTCAGCGAAACTGAAGAAGGGGGAGGCCTCGCGGCCTCCCCCTTTTTGCGTTGTATACACGTTGTACTTTGGGACCTAGCTCCCCCGTATGCGCTCTTACTGTTTGGCTGTATTTTGAGTCCTTCTAGTGTATTTGAGCGATAATTACTCGCATTGGCGTTAGGGAGGGCTTGATGTTTACCGTATTTGTCTTGGGCAATATCGCTTCGGGTAAGTCGACTGCCTGCCGCTATTTCGAATCTCGTGGCGCTATGCTTATCGATCTGGATGAGCTTGCAAAATCGCTGTATGTGCCGGGCTCTGATATCGTCAATGCTCTCGCGGATGAATTCGGTTGGGACATTTTGGATGAGGAAGGCGGCATTCGCCGCAGCTTCCTCGCCTCTCGAGCTTTCGCTTCTCCTGATTCGGTCGCACGGCTCAATGGCATTGTGCATCCCGTTCTGATTGAACAGCTTTCGCTTAGGATTCTCGATCCGGTTTGTTGTACGGTTTCATCACCCCGTTACCCCTTTGCGGTGGTTGAGGTTTCTGCTCCGACTGGTTTTGAGGATGCATTTGGCTTGGCTGATGAAATTCTGGTCATTAGCGCCCCTTTGTCAGTTCGTCGCGAGCGCGCTATTCAACGTGGCATGGTGCCATCTGATTTCGATGCCCGTTCTGCTTGTCAGCCCGATGAGTCTGCGCTGTGCAATCTCGCTACAACGGTGATTGATAATGCCGCAGGCGATAATTCGCTCTTTGAGCAGCTTGACTCATGGCTTGCATGCCATGGGTTTATAGACACTGCGGATAAGGGGGATGCCAATGCCTAAGACACGTTTCTTTGCGTGGTATCGCCTTATGCCGCTGGCTGCCGTTTTTGCCTTCGGCCTTATCTCATTCGTTTACTCGTATGCTCCTGCCGCTTTCTTTAAGCCGCTGTATCCGATTGACTACGAGGTGTATGTAAAGCAATCCAGTATTTCGCATAATCTGGATCCGTATCTGGTGTGCGCTGTCATTAAGTCTGAATCGAATTGGGATCCCGAGGCCGAGTCGAATCAGGGTGCTCAGGGATTGATGCAGCTGATGCCCGAGACTGCCCAGGATATGATCGCCAAGGGCCTTGTCGACGGTGGCGAGTATTCGGCCGACAACCTTAACGATCCGGCTACGAATATCGAGTTTGGCTGTGCGTATCTCTCGTATCTTCTAGCGTATTTTAACGGGTCGACTGACAGTGCCATTGCCGCCTATAACGCCGGCATGGGCAATGTTGACGGATGGGCGCAGCAGAGTACGTCGCTTCATAATGCAATCACCTTTCCCGAGACGCAGGCGTATCTGATTCGTGTCAATAATGCCTGGGTTCGCTACAAGACCCTCTATCCCGATCGGTTCGTATAGGACTATGCCTGCCGCCTGCGTATACTGCAGATATATGAGTTAGGAGTATCCATGGCGGAATTTGAAGTAGAACGCGTTGGTGGTGAACTTAAGCGCTTTGGCGTTGAAGGCTCTGACGTGCCGTTTAAGGTCGTGTCTCCCTATGAGCCTGCCGGTTCCCAGCCTAAGGCCATTGAGTCGCTTGTGCAGGGCGTGAGGGACGGAGACCGCTATCAGGTTTTGCTGGGCGTGACTGGTTCGGGCAAGACCTTCACGATGGCAAAGACTATTGAGGCCCTGGGAAAGCCGACGCTGGTCATGGCTCCGAATAAAACGCTCGCCGCTCAGCTTGCGAGCGAGCTCAAAGAGTTCTTTCCCAACAACGCTGTGGTCTACTTCGTCTCGTACTACGACTACTATCAGCCCGAGGCGTATGTGCCGCAAAGCGATACATATATCGAGAAAGACTCCTCGATTAACGAAGAGGTTGAGATGCTGCGACATCAGGCGACCGCATCGCTGCTCTCTCGACGCGATGTGATCGTTGTCGCATCGGTCTCGTGTATCTATGGCATTGGCTCTCCTGAGGACTATGCGGGTCTGGCTCCAAACGTCGACAAGAAGGTGCCGCTCGAGCGCGATGACTTTATCCATGCACTTATCGACATTCAATATGATCGCAATGACTATGACCTGGCACGCGGCACGTTCCGCGTGCGCGGCGATGTTGTCGACGTGTATCCGCCTTATGCCGAGCATCCGTTGCGGTTTGAGTTCTTTGGCGACGAGGTCGAGCTGATTGCCGAGATCGATGAGGTCACCGGTGAGATGCTTCGTGAGTACGAGGCCATCCCCGTATGGCCGGCATCGCACTACGTGACCGAGAAGCCGAAGGTCAAGGCGGCTCTGAAATCGATCAGCGAAGAGTGCGAGAAGCGCGTGGCGGAGCTCAAGGCGACCGACAAGTTGCTCGAGGCGCAGCGTCTGCAGCAGCGCACCGATTATGATCTTGAGATGCTCGAGACGATGGGCTTTTGCAACGGCATCGAGAACTACTCGCGTCATCTGGACGGTCGCAAACCGGGTGAGCCGCCGTTTACCCTAATCGATTACTTTCCCAAGGATATGCTCTGCATCATCGATGAGAGCCATGTGACGGTGCCGCAGATTCGCGGCATGCACGAAGGTGACCGCTCGCGTAAGGTGACGCTGGTGGAACACGGTTTTCGCCTGCCCTCGGCGCTCGATAACCGCCCGCTTCGTTTCGATGAGTTTGAGGCGAGGATTCCCCAGTTCATCTACGTTTCGGCAACACCGGGCGACTATGAGCTGCGGGTTAGCCAGAACGACGTTGAGCAGATTATTCGTCCGACCGGTCTGCTCGATCCCAAGATCGACGTTCGTCCGGTCCGAGGCCAGATTGACGATCTTGAGGACGAGATTCGCGAGCGCGTTGCTCGCAAGGAGCGCGTGCTGGTGACCACGTTGACCAAGCGCATGGCCGAGGACCTGACCGACCATCTGCTCGACGCGGGCATTAAGGTCAATTACATGCACTCTGATACGGCGACAATGGACCGTGTCGAGATCCTGCGAACGCTGCGCGAGGGCAAGATCGATGTCCTCGTTGGCATCAACCTGCTTCGCGAGGGCTTGGATCTCCCCGAGGTCTCGCTGGTGGCAATTCTCGATGCCGATAAGGAAGGCTTCTTGCGCAACCGCCGTTCGCTGATTCAGACGATTGGCCGCGCGGCCCGTAACGCCGATGGCGAAGTCATCATGTATGCGGACGTTGTGACCGATTCGATGAAAGAGGCCATCGAAGAGACGCAGCGCCGTCGCGAGATTCAGATGGCATATAACGAAGAGCATGGCATCGTGCCCAAGACGGTGCGCAAGGCCATCAACGACATCTCAAGTTTTATTGCCGAGGCCGAAAAAACCGTGGGTTCCAAGGGACGCTCGAAGGGCGACTCCCTTGGCCATGGTGCATTCTATACGCCCGATGAGTCGGGCGAGGGCGGCGTGCCGGAAACGGTGGCGCCCGAGCAGACACTTGCGGAGCAGTTGGAAGAACTGCCGCATGACGAGCTTGTGCGGATTGTCGAAACCATGGAAGAGGATATGCGTAACGCTTCTGCCGCCATGGACTTTGAGGAGGCGGCGCGCCTGCGCGATGCCGTCGTTCAGATTCGGGCGATGCTCGAGGGTGCGTCTGAGGACGAGACGATCGAGCGCTTACGTTCGCAGGCCCGCAAGGGTTCCACGTTCGCATCGGGCAGAAAACGCCAGGGTGCACGGTTTAAGAAATAGCGAACAGGCCCCGAGTTCCCTGTGGAGCTCGGGGCCTATGTCTTTTGCGCGCTGGAATTCGTGCGTTAGAGGTCTGCGATCAGGGCTTCAGCACAACGGATGCCGTCGGTGGCCGCGCTCATGATGCCGCCGGCATATCCAGCTCCCTCACCACAAGGGTAGAGGCCCGGGGTCGACACGGCATGGCACGTTCGGTCTCGGGTGACAGTGACCGGTGAGCTCGAACGAGTCTCCACGCCGGTAAGAACGGCATCGGGACGGTCGTAGCCTCGTAGCTTTTTTCCGAGTAGGGGAAGTCCCAGGCGGAGCGACTCGACGATATGCTGCGGCAGGGCTTCGTCAATTGCCGTCCAGGTCACACCGAGCGGATAGGTGGGCTTTACCTTTCCGGGCGCCTTGCTGGCGCGTCCTGCGAGGAAATCTCCGACGAGTTGTGCCGGTGCGTTCCAGTTGGAACCGCCCAGGCGATAGGCGGCCGCCTCGCAGGCGCGCTGGAGCTCGATGCCGGCGAGCGGGTCATCGTTGGGAAGGTCCTCAGGCGTGACGTTAACGAGCAGGGCGGCGTTTGCGTTGCGTCCGTCGCGGGCATTGAGGCTGGCGCCGTTGACGCACAGGTGGCCCTGCTCGGAAGAGGCGGCGACAACCTGCCCGCCGGGGCACATGCAAAACGAGAACACGCTGCGGCCGTTGGGAAGATGGGCGACGAGCTTGTAGGGGGCTGCTCCGAGGGCAGGATGTCCCGCCAAGGCTCCATATTGGGCTCGGTCGATGTCGCGCTGCGGATGCTCGATGCGAACGCCCATGGCAAAGGTCTTTTGTGCGAGGGCCACGTTGTGGTCCTTAAGGAGCTCAAAAATATCGCGAGCAGAATGCCCGCAGGCGAGGATGAGGTGCTTTGTCTCAATTGGCTCGTAAGCGGCGTCTTGGGACGATTGGACATCGATACCGGTGATGGCACCAGACGCGTCGATGCGAATGTCGACGAGCTTTGTTCGATAACGGACGACACCTCCGAGCTGCTCGATGCGCTGGGATATAGCGGTGACAACCGTGGGAAGGATGTCGGAGCCAATGTGCGGCTTGGCATCCCACAGAATATCGCGGGGCGCGCCCGCCTCGACGAAGGTTTCGAGGATAAGGCGATGGGCGGGATTTTTGGTTCCCGTATTGAGCTTGCCGTCCGAGAAGGTCCCCGCGCCGCCCAGGCCAAACTGGATATTGCTCTCGGGGTCGAGGATGCGCTCCTTTAGAAAGAGATCGATCGCATGCGAGCGGCGAAATGCTGGGTCGCCGCGCTCGATGAGCAAGGGCTTAAGACCCGCTTCGGCAAGGGTGAGTGCAGCGAAAAGGCCAGCGCATCCGGCACCGACAACGACAGGGCATTCTTGAGGTGCGTCGGAGACGGGGGAGGGGTATGAAGACCCATCGTCTTCTATCGCGCGTACGCGCGAGCGGTCACGCTCGGCAACGCTGTCGACCGCTTCTCGCTCGAGGTGGGGACTAGTCAGCTCAACACGAAAGCTCAGGATAAAATGGACGTCTCGTTTTTTGCGGGCGTCGATTGACTTGCGGTGGAGCTCGATGGACTTGATCTCGGAGTCCTTGCAACGTAGGACGCGCTTGGCGACTCGCTTGCCAACAATGAGGCAGGCATTTTCATCGGCGGCTTCATCGAGTGACGCGTTGACTTGGGTGATTTCGATCATCGAGGTCTCCTTAGAGGCAAGAAAGAGGCCGTCCGGTATCCCAGACGGCCCGAATGCGTTTTTGATTATAGACTGCGCGGCTACAGGCTGCTTGCAGCGCGAATGCCCGAGAGCCAGGCCCACGCAAGGTTAAAGCCTCCACAATCGGCGTCGATGTCGAGCGCTTCGCCGCAGACGTAAAGCGGGGCGTCGACAGCGCTGCTCGCGCGTAGACTGGGTGTTGAGATGCTCTCGACAGATACGCCACCACGCGTGACCTGCGCCGAGCGCTCCTCGGCTGTTCCCTCGACGAGCAACTTAAAGTGCTTGAGGATCGAGACCAGGTGGATGACATCGTTGGAGCCTGGATGGCACTGCTCGAACGCTGTGCAGACGACGCGGGAGAGTTGCGGGGCGAGCATGCCGTCGAGCCAACGGGGATCGCGGGGCGAAAAGCCGCCGAGCAGCTCAACGCGCCGGTTGAGCATATCGAGCAGCTCGTCTTTGGAGAGGTCGGGGAAAACGTCGAGCAGGATCGTATCGCCGTGCTGGATACGACGGGAGAGGTTGAAGACAGCGACGCCCGAGATACCGAAGGTTCGAAACAGGACTTCACCGTCTTCGTGCCAGAGCTCATTATGATTGCGGGCGAGCGTCAAGCGGGCGCGGACGCGCAGGCCATCCAACGTCTTGAGTGCCGCCCGATCGCCGACGACTGTTGCCGATACGGGGCAGAGGATGGGGCGCAGCGAAGTGAGGGGGAGGCGAAACGTATCGGCGATACCAGTGGGGTTGCCACCCGTGGCGATAATTACGGCATGTGCCTGCAGGGCCTCGTTCTTGCGAGGGACATCGGCGAGCGCTTTCCGAAGCGAGCGGAGCTCCGATTTTCGGTCGTCGTACTTTTTTGCCTTGAGTGCCCGCGCTGGACGGTCTATTTGGAGTGTCCAGCCTTCGGAAGCTTTGTGCGCCGAGGCAACGTTGGCTCCGCAGATTAAGGTGATACCTAGGCGGTCGCAAACGTTGAGAAGCGCGTCGCGCACCGATTCGGCGCGAAGGGAGCGCGGGTACAGTCGGCCTTCCTCGGAGGTTGTCATGATGCCCAGCGAGGAGAAGAAACCCATAAGCTCTTGTTCGGGTTGGGGGCCCATGACAGATTCGACGAATGCGGGGTGGTTATACCGCTGAGGATCAATCGATTCGTTGGAGAGGTTGCAACGGCCGTTACCGGTCGCAAGGAGCTTAAGGCCGCAGGCGACATCGCGCTCAACGATGCAGACGCTTTTGCCAGCACGTGCGGCCGTAATGGCGGCGGCGAGGCCTGAAGCCCCGCCGCCGATTACCAGGACGTCATAGAAGGCGCTCGTGTTCACTTAGGCCTCGTCGGTCTCGTGCGGGGTAATAGCCTCGACGGCAGAGACTGCCTTGGGCAACATGCCATCGGGCAGCGCGGTCTCAACCTCGCCCTTATCGCAGGCCTCGGCGAGTGCCGGATTAATGGGAAGCGTGCCCAAGATGTCGAGGTTATAGCGCTCTGCGACCTCGGGGAGCTTGCTCTTGCCAAAGACCTCGATCTTCTTGCCGCAGTCGGGGCACTCAATATAGCTCATGTTCTCGACGATGCCCAGAATGGGGACGTTCATCTTCTCGGCCATGTTGACCGCCTTGGCGACGATCATCGAGACCAGATCCTGCGGGCTCGTGACGATGACGATGCCGTCGACGGGCAGTGACTGGAAGACGGTGAGCGCGACGTCGCCTGTTCCCGGAGGCATGTCGACCAGCAGGTAGTCGATGGGGCCCCACGAGGTCTCGCTCCAGAACTGCCTGATGGCGCCTGCGATGACCGGACCGCGCCAAAGGACGGGGTCGGTCTCGTTTTGGAGCAGAAGGTTGGAGCTCATGACCTTGACGCCGTGCTCGGAGATTTCGGGCAGCATGAGGTTGCCAAGGGCATGGACGTGGCGTCCGCTCATACCGAACATCTTGGGGATAGAGGGACCGGTGATGTCGGCATCGAGGACGCCGACCTTGTGGCCGTGACGGGCAAGCTCGGTGGCGATGGCACCGGTGACAAACGACTTGCCGACACCGCCCTTGCCGGAAAGCACGGCGATGACGCGTTTGACCTCGGACAGCGTATTCTCCTCAAATTGCGACGGCGACGTTTGTCCGCCGGCGGCCTGTGCGTGCTCGCAACCCATGTATGACTCCTTTGTATATGTTGGGGCCGGGGCCCCGTGATGTGACACGAGCGTCATTGTACCCTCGTTTGCGAGCGGGAGTCATTTGCGATGCATTTGGGCCGAGCGTGCTTGCAATACGATGGGTCCAAGCGAATGGGCGGGCTTACTGAACTTTGCTGGCGAACTCGAGATATTGTATGCGCTGCAGCTTGTCGATCGTCGAGGCGTATGGGCTGTCTTCAGATTCCAAGTCGTAGCGCAGCCCGTCGGCACCAAGGTAGCCGGCGACATTGATAGTGGGCACATCTGACCTTGTTGCAAGCAGAGCCTTTTGATAGTCGGTGAGCGGGGCGCCGATCTTATTAAGGGTAATGGCTGCAATCTCGTTTGCCCCGACGGTGTCGTAGACGTTGAGCTCGGTATTGCCGGCGATTTCATAGTTAGCCCAGACAAAATATGTCGACTGATAGATACGGAAAGCGTGGCTTGCCGTATCTTCCTGAGGGTACAGCTCGTCGTTGAGAGCCGTTGCGGCGCTCGGCTGATGGTCGCCAAAAAAGACAAGGACAACCGGTCTGCCGATATTGCGGAGCTCGTTGATAAAGTACTCGAGGTCCCGGTCGGATGCGTTGATGCAGGTAAGATAGGTGTTGAGTGCGCTATTGGCGTCCTCGCTGGCTCCCTCGACCCAATAGTTTGTCAGCTCCTCGGCGGGAACGGTGCCATAGTCGTAGCCGCCGTGATTTTGCATCGTGACGTCAAAGATGAACTGCGGGGCTTCGTCGGTTCTAAGCAGGTCGAGTATCTTGTCGTAGGTGGCGTAGTCGCATACGCCGGCATGGTAACAGGGCGCACCTTCGAAATCGCCGATTGAAAGAAAGTCTCCAAAGCCCAGCTGCTGATAGATTTTATCTCGATGGTAGTTGACGGGGTTTTGCGGGTGCATAGCGGTAGCGGTATACCCAAGCTCCTTAAGGTCCTTTGCCAGGCTGTTGACGCCATTCATCTGATACAGCTGATAGGGGATTTTGCCTAATCCGACAAAGGCCGTTGTCGCTCCGGTCAAAAATTCGAATTCGGAGTTCGCCGTTCCGCCACCGGCGACCGAAGCGAGCATGGTGCCGCGAACAAGTGTGTCGGGAAGCGAGTTGTAGAATGCGGGGCCGGTGTACCCGGCCGCCTGGAGCTGCTCAAAGCACGAAAGATCGCTAAAACTCTCGTTCATGACGGCAACAATCGTCGGCTTGATTTCATTGAACTGGGCAACGGTCGCCGCGCGCTGCTCGCTTGAGCCATACGTGTTGTCGTAGGCGGCGGCGAGCTCCTGCTCGATGCTCTGCGCCTCATCGGGCGTATAGTCTTCGGGCCTCTCAATAGGCAACTCGTTGACCATTTCGGTGAACGAAGTGATAAAACCCTGAGACGCATACGTGGTGATGGGCTGCCAACGGTCAAATCCAAAATCCAGCGCCTGCTCCAAGTCGATGCTGGAAAAGCCCGAGAGCCCCACAACGGTCACTAGCAGAAAAGCGCAGAGGTTAGCGGCGATTGCGGGGAAGACATGGGTGGGCGTACGGAGCTTTCGCGGTCGGATAAGCGAAAGAAGCCCCAGGGAAATCTCCAGCAGGGCGAGAGAGGTTACGATTCCGGCGGTAAAGGTAAACTCGTATCCCTCGCTCACTTCCATTGCAGTGCCAAGGGCCAAGATATCGCTTGGCAGGATGGCTTCGCCTTTAAACGTTATGACGAAGTGCTCGGCAATGCCAAGGATGCAACAGACGACGGGTACGAGGGCCATGACGCCCCCATGACGCTGTCCCAGCAGATAAAGGGAGAGCAGAACCGTCGCGAGCAGCCCGACGGAAAACCCGAATGAGTTGGCGGGAATGTGATAGAACGTTTCGTTGCAGGCAATTTCGAGTGAAACGAACGAGAGCGCTGAAACAGCGGCAATGACAAGGATGTCACGGCAAATACAGGCAACCGTTCCCGTCTCAAGATCGGTTTGGTCAATAAGTCCCGAAACCAAGGGCTCGACAAGAAGTATGACGGCGGCAGCACCGAGCGCCGAATAAGAAAGGACCCATAGGGAACTGTCCTCATTTACGAGCAATTGATTCGTAATCCATGCAGCTACCATGCCGAGCGGGATGAGGAGCGTCGCGCACCAAAAGACGCGGGCAATGGGTGGCTTTTCATTGTGTTTGATTGAAAAATACACGCGCACGACGACGGTGGCCACGATAAGGACGGCGATGAATATGGGCAGATTGGCCATGTCGCTCGAAGTGATTTCAAGGGGGATATCTTCGGTCATGGACGTTCCTCTGTTACAGCAAATTAAGTTCAGTATTAGATTACTGTAACCTTTCCACGGCATTTCGAGAAACAAAGCGTCCGATACGCAAAGCTAAAGGTCTGCGAATCTTGTATTACGAACATCTGTGCGCGTCGAGTGCGCTAAACTCATCGGCAGTATGATTCGATGCAATAGGAGGCAAGGAGCTTCCATGTCTGATTCTTCTATCGTTATTCGCGGCGCTCGTGAGCACAACCTCCGTGATATCGATGTTTCCATTCCGCGTGACCAACTCGTGGTCATTACCGGTCTTTCTGGCTCGGGCAAGAGCTCGCTGGCATTTGACACTATCTATGCCGAGGGCCAGCGCAGATACGTCGAGAGCCTTTCGAGCTATGCGCGCCAGTTCTTGGGCCAGATGGACAAACCCGACTTGGATTCAATCGACGGCCTTTCGCCGGCGGTGTCGATCGACCAAAAGACGACGTCTAAAAACCCTCGCTCGACGGTTGGCACCGTAACCGAGATTTATGACTATCTGCGCCTGCTGTTCGCCCGTGTGGGCACTCCGCACTGTCCCGAATGCGGCCGCGTCATTGAGCGCCAGACGACCGACCAGGTTGCCGACAAGGTCTTGGCGGCGGGGGAGGGTCGCCGCGCGTTTGTGCTGGCACCGGTGGTGCGCGGGCGAAAAGGCGAGTACACCAAACTGTTTGAGGACCTTCGCGCCGAGGGCTTTAGCCGCGTGCGTGTCGACGGTGAAGTGCGCTCGCTCGATGATCCGATCGATCTGGACAAGAAGTTCAAGCACGATATCGAGGTCGTGGTCGATCGCATCGTGATCCGTGAGAACTCTCTTGGCCGTATCGCCGAGTCTGTTGAGCAGGCGACCGCGCTGGCTCACGGCAATGTAAACGTGTACATGCTGCCCGATCGTGATGCTCCAGAGGGGACCGAGGGCGAGCTTCTGGAGTATTCGTTGGCCTTGGCGTGCCCGGAGCATGGACACTCCATTGACGATCTTCAGCCGCGTGATTTTTCGTTCAACGCTCCCTATGGCGCATGTCCTGAGTGCGACGGCCTGGGCTTTAAGAAAACCGTTGATGCCGAGGCGCTGATTGAGGATCCCTCGAAGTCCATTGCCGACGGAGTCTTTGGTAGCCTGTTTGGCAATTCGAACTACTATCCGCAGATTTTTGCTGCGGTCTGCAAACACTTTAAGGTGAGCGCCGATACGCCGTGGGAGGACTTGCCCCCTCGCGTGCGCCGTGCATTCTTGGATGGCCTGGGCGATACGAAGATCTCGGTCGACTACCAAAAGCTCGACGGACGTCGCAGCCAGTGGGATACCAAGTTTTCGGGCGTTCGCAACATCCTGTACGAACGCTATACCGAGACGACGAACGAGAACACCAAGACGCGCCTGGAGAAGTACATTCACGAGGAACCGTGCTCGAGCTGCCACGGCGCTCGTTTGCGCCCTGAGATGCTCGCCGTCACCGTGGGCGGCAAGTCCATTTACGAAGTTTGTTGCCTGTCGTGCCGTGAATCGCTCGAGTTTTTTGAGGGCCTGGAACTCACCGAGCGCCAACAGTTTATCGGCGGCCGTATCGTCAAAGAAATTCTGGAGCGTCTGCGTTTTCTGGTCGATGTTGGACTCGACTATCTGACACTCGATCGCGCCTCGGCGACGCTTTCCGGTGGCGAGGCACAGCGTATTCGACTGGCAACGCAGATCGGCGCGGGTCTCATGGGCGTGCTCTATATTCTGGACGAGCCTTCGATCGGTCTTCATCAGCGTGACAACGAGCGCCTGATCAAGACGCTCGAGCGCCTGCGCGATATCGGCAATACCGTTATCGTCGTCGAACACGACGAGGACACAATCCGTGCCGCCGACTACGTGATCGACATGGGACCCGGCGCCGGCGTCAACGGCGGACACGTAGTCGCGGCGGGAACGCCTGCCGATATCATGGCGTGTCCTGAGTCGATGACGGGCGCTTATCTGACCGGCAAACGAATGATCCGGGTGCCTGATGAACGGCGCAAGCCCGGTCGCGGCTGCCTTAAAATTACGGGCGCTCGAGCTAACAACCTCAAAAACGTTACTGCCAAGATCGAGTTTGGTACGCTTACGGTTGTTACCGGCGTGTCGGGATCGGGCAAGAGCTCCCTGGTTACCGACACCATTGCGCCTGCCCTTACGAATGCCATTCACCGCTCGACGCGCCCTGTGGGTCCGTATAAAAAAATCGAGGGCATCGAGTGCATCGATAAGGTTATCGATATCGACCAGTCGCCGATTGGCCGCACGCCGCGCTCCAACCCTGCTACCTATATCGGCCTGTGGGATGATCTTCGCGCGCTGTTTGCGAGTACGCCGGAGTCGAAGGCGCGCGGCTACTCGCCGGGTCGTTTCTCCTTTAATGTGAGTGGCGGGCGCTGCGAGGCGTGCAAGGGCGACGGGCAGATCAAGATCGAGATGCACTTCCTTCCCGATATCTACGTTCCCTGCGAAGTTTGCGGCGGTAAACGCTACAACCGCGAGACACTCGAGGTCACCTACCGTGGCAAGACCATCTCGGACGTGCTCGACATGAGCGTCACCGAGGCGCTGGCCTTCTTTGGGAATATCCCGCAGATTAAGCGCAAGCTCCAGACGCTGTACGATGTAGGCTTAGG
>CAJMRR010000055.1 GCA_905215835.1 uncultured bacterium
TGGCACCCACCAGCGTGGGGCGACCGGTGTGCACGCGCTCGACGGCAAGCCACGAGACCATGCCCGCCGCGCTGGCCGTCACGGTGTTGAGGATGGCGAGTGCCGCCACGGCGTCGGCCTTAAACTCGCTACCGCCGTTAAAACCAAACCAGCCAAACCAAAGCAGCCCGGCGCCCAGCGCCACAAACGGTACGTTATGCGGACGATAGCTCACCATGCCAAAGCCACGACGACGGCCGAGCATCAAGCAGAGAATCAGGCCCGTCAGACCGGACGAAATGTGCACCACGTCGCCGCCGGCAAAGTCGAGTGCGCCGATGATGTCGCCGATAAAGGAGCCATCGCCGCCCCAGACCATGTGGGCGAGCGGCGCATAGACCACAAGCAGCCAAATGCCCAGGAAGGCCGCCATGGCACCAAACTTAACGCGGCCGGCCAGGCTGCCCGTGACGATAGCAGCCGTGATCATGGCAAATGCCATCTGGAAGGCGATGTTGATGATCTGAGGGTAGACGGCACCGTCCGTAGCATTGCCCTCGGCCGCCTGCAGTACCTGGTTGAGCACCGGCAGGCACAGCAGCTGGTCAAGGCCTCCAATAAGCGGGCTGGAACCGTCGCCGCCGTAGGCCAGTGACCAGCCGGCAACAATCCACAGCACACCGACCAGGCCAATGGCGCCAAAGCACATAAGCATGGTGTTGATGACATTTTTGCGCCTGGACAGGCCGCCATAGAAAAACGCCAGACCCGGTGTCATTAAAAACACGAGCATGGTGCAGATGAGCATAAACGTTGTCGATCCCGTATCGTACATTCGCTCCCCCTTGATCGCATGAACGTTGTCGGCGCCCATAATGCGGCCGAGGGGCAACTGGTGTAGACCAGATACGGCGTTGTTAAACGCTGCGTTGTCGAATGGAAACGGTGCCGCAATCTTGGAAACGGCGCGGCAACGGACGCGAAACGAACGGGAAATACGCGAGCAAGGAAGCCGTGAGCGCGCCCGTCCCGGCTAGCGGCGGAACAGCTCGCGGGCTCGGTCGCGGAGGTCGGTAGCTCGAATGACACCTTCGTAGCGATTGATGCGCAGACGCGGGAAGGCGTTAAAGAAGCGTAGGTCGCGGCGGCTGAGTGACACGCTCGGCACCGGACGGCTCATGCGTTTGTCGACAAGGCGACGACTGAGCGACGGACGCGGCATGCTCGGCGCGGCATCGGCCACGCGGCGGGCAGCGAGCGCCAGGCCGCGAGCGCCGTCCGCGATAAACGTCGGCATCGAAGCCTTCTCGCGCAGGGCATCGAGCGTCGCGTCACCCAGCTCGGCCAGCCATGCGTTAACGGCACGGCTACGGATGTGCGTCTGTGTCACCGAGTCAATCGTCGATTCGGGAATGCGCTCGAGCATTGAGTCCGAGGCATCGGCAAGCGACTCGTTGATGCGGTCGGCAAGGTCGGCGCGCACACGCTCCAGCTGATCGGACAGGCGGCGCCAGCTGGCCAAAGAGCACACCGCGTCGACCATCATCGCGACCGCGACGATAAAGGCGGACAACCGCACAATCAGCACCGGCAGATGGCCAAGCAGCCCCAGCAATGCCGGCTCCACTAAACGGCAAATGCACAACGCACCCAGGCCAAACGCGCAGGCCCAGTACAGGCAGATGCGCCCGTGCAGGTTAAACGGCAGATGCGAATAGTCCCAAAAGCGAGCGCCCGTTGTTTTTTCCAACAGCACGCCCACACTGTACTCAATCACGCTGCATACGAGCGCCGCAGCGACAAACTGGCTCGACGCGTCAGGAATTCCGCGCAACAGCAGCCAGCAGGCAATGCCGCCCGCGCCATAGATGGGGCAGCACGGTCCCAGCAAAAAGCCGCTGTTGGCAAAGCGCCCGTGGTTGAGCATGGCGCAGACTGTCGATTCCCATGCCCAGCCGCAAAACCCGTAGAAGGCAAACGAGAGCACCAGCGCCGAGAGCGGGCAGGCGGCAAGCGTCGTGCCGTCAAATGCCATGTCGATCGCGGTTCCCACCGTCTACCCTCTCCTCTTTTCACTCGATTCGCTGTTCACGCCATCGTCCGCCTCGTCCTTGCGCGGCAGACGACCGGCGACCGTCTCGCACAGCGCGCACCATTTATCCGCCAGGCACACAATCCATGCCTCGCGACACGTCGGCGGCACCGGTACCAGCGGAAACATATGGCGCGCGATGATATTCCGCTCGCGCGGCGTCAGCTCAAAATCCTCTTCGGCACGTGCCAGGGCAAAAAATGGATGCCGAAATCCGTGTAGACGATGGCTCGGATCGGGATCGTGCCAATCGTAGAGAAAGTAATCGTGCAGCAGGGCCCCGCGCAGCAGCGAGGCGCGGTCGACCGAAACACCAACACGGTCAAGACGCTCGGCAAAGGACAGGCTCGCCCGCGCCACCGAAATCACATGCGCATACACCGTCACGTCGCCATGCTGGATAAACTCGCGCGTCAGGTCCAGACGGCCCGCCTGTGCCAGTTGACGGGCAGCATGGTCTACTTCGCGCGCGATTTTCTCGGCACGAACGGCATCGGACATGCTGCCTCCTTCCAGCGGCTCACGGCGGCAAGCCACGGCCTGTGCACAATCGATAAAAACATCATGGAACACATCAGTATGGCATCGGACAAAACGTTTTGCCCCACCAGTTGGCGAATTACCGCGCCGCCGTCACATATCAAACGCCAAAATGTGCGAGACTGTCTTGTGCAATTGTGTCGGCCGAGGGAGCGCCGGCGCTCGATTCGCATGGAGTAACCCACAACGATGCTGCTTACGCAAACGACAACGCCCGAGGACGTCAAGGCTCTCGACCGCGCCGAGCTTCCGCTGCTCTGCGGCGAGATCCGTCAGGCAATCCTCGAAAGCTCCGCCGCCGTCGGCGGGCACGTTGCCCCCAACCTGGGCGTCGTTGAGCTTACGGTCGCGCTCCATCGCGTGTTTAACTCCCCTATCGACAAGATTGTCTTTGACGTTTCGCACCAGACCTACGCCCATAAGGCGCTGACTGGGCGTGCGTATACCTATATCGATCCGAAGCGCTTTGGCGAGGCCTCTGGCTTTGCCAATCCCGACGAGTCCGAGCATGACCTGTTCGCCATGGGGCATACCTCGACCTCGGTGAGCTTGGGCTGCGGCCTTGCCCACGCGCGCGACCTGGCGGGCGATGCGTACAACGTCATCACCATCATTGGCGACGGCTCGCTTTCGGGCGGCTTGGCGTTTGAGGGCTTTAACAATGCCGCCGAACTCGATAGCAACCTGATCATCATCGTCAACGATAACGACCAGTCCATTGCCGAGAACCATGGCGGCCTCTATCGCAATCTGGCCGAGCTGCGCGCCAGCAACGGCACCTGTGAGCGCAACGTTTTCCGCGCGCTGGGGCTCGACTATCGCTACCTGGACGCCGGTAACGATGTATTGGCCCTCGTCGACGCGCTGCAGGAACTGCGCAATATCGATCATCCCATCGTGCTCCATGTCTCCACCGCCAAGGGCAAGGGCTTTGAGCCGGCCCAGAGCGACCCGGAACGCTGGCACCACGTGGGTCCGTTTGACATGGCGACTGGGCGCAAGCTCTGCCCGGGCCATCCGAGCGAGCCCGCACCGCGCACCTATGCCGATATTACGGGCGAGGCGCTCAGCACCGCCATCGAGCGCGATTCGCAGGTCGTGGGCATCACGGCCGCCACGCCCTACATCATGGGCTTTACACCCGAGCTTCGCGCTGCGGCAGGTAAGCAGTTTGTCGACGTGGGCATTGCCGAGGAGCACGCCGTAACTTTTGCCACCGCGCTTGCGCGCTCGGGCGCCAAGCCAGTCTTTGGTGTGTACGGCACGTTTTTGCAGCGCGCCTACGACGAGCTGTGGCACGACCTGTGCCTCAACGATGCCCCCGCAACCATCTTGGTGTTTGGCGCGTCGATCTTTGGCACCACATCCGAGACGCACCTCTCGTTCTTTGATATTTCCATGCTGGGCGCTCTTCCCAACATGCGCTACTTGGCGCCGGCCTGCATGGAGGAATACCTGTCCATGCTGAGCTGGTCGCTCGACCACCGCGAGCATCCCGTGGCGATCCGCGTACCGGGCATTGGCCTGGTTAGCCGCCCCGATTTGGCGCCCGCCGAGGACACCGACTACAGCGCCGTTCGCTACAACGTGGTGCGCCAGGGCCGCGACGTTGCCGTGCTCGCGCTCGGCGATTTCTTTGAGCTAGGCGAGCGTGTGGCAAACCGCTTGGCCGCCGAGTACGGTATCGAAGCCACGCTCGTCAACCCGCGCTTCGCAACCGAGCTCGACCGCGAGTTCCTCGACAGCCTTGCCGCCGAGCATCGCGTCGTCGTCACCCTCGAGGACGGCATCTTGGACGGCGGCTGGGGCGAGCGCGTGGCATGTTATCTGGCCTGCACGCCGCTGCGCACGCGCACCTTCGGCATCGCCAAGGGCTTCCCCGACCGCTACGACCCCGACGAGTTGCTCGCGCAGAATGGCATGACGGTCGAGAACATGGCCGCCGAAGCCGTAAGGCTACTCAACGAGTAAGAAAACCTCCGCAAGGGAAGCATCCCTGCGGAGGTTTTTATTTTCACAGCTCAATTATCTCAATCTGTAACATCTAGAGCCCGAATTCCCGTCTAACTGTTACAGATCTAGATAAGACGTCTTAGTCCCAGACCTTTGTCTCAATCTGTAACAGATAGAGACCTTTTGGCCCTCCAGATGTTACAGATCGAGACAAAGCAGCGAGGCAGGCCGCCACATCTGGAAGAACCACCACAAAGGTGCCTGTCCCCTTTGTGGTGGTTTTCGTTGTCGCCATTATAGCGACCGCTGTGAGCGATCATGCCGTCTTCAAAGCGCATTCTCAGCTGCAATATTCGGCGTTTTCCCAGATAAAACCTGCCAAAATAAACCTGTCCCTTTTTGGTAGGTAGAATTACCCATAAGGCAAGTATGTTTCTGAGTTATTTCGTGTTGACCCATTTGAGCGCGATAGGGTATAACTCTACTCAACCGCTAGGGATTTTATTGAGAAAGGTGTTCTACCATGAGCAAGAACCTCTCCCAGCAGGTCGTTCTCGACCGCCGCGGCTTCGTTGCCGCCACCTTCGCAACCGTCGCCGGCCTTGGTCTTGCCGGCTGCTCCGACACCAGCGCCGAGGCCGACAAGGGTTCCGCCGCCGGCTCCTCCAAGGGCTCCGAGGATACCGAGGCTTCCACCACGCTCGACGCTAAGGCATTCGACAAGCTCGTCGACAACGGCCCCAAGGCCGATGACGACGCCATCGCCGCCAGCACCTGGGCGACGGCCGTCAAGGACGCCGGCGTCTTTAAGATCGGTGGCGTTCAGACCTCCACGCTCTTCTCCCTCCTCAACGAGAAAGACGGCCAGACCCGCGGCTTCGATGCCGGCATCGCGCAGCTTCTGTCCAACTACATCTTGGGCGAGAACAAGGTCGAGATCACCCAGGTGACCTCGGACACGCGCGAGTCCGTCCTGCAGAACGGCCAGGTCGACGCCGTCTTTGCCACCTACACCATCACTGACGAGCGCAAGAAGCTCGTCTCCTTTGCCGGCCCCTACTACTACACCCAGCAGGCCATCCTGGTGCTCGCCGATAACGACGACATTAAGAGCGTCGACGACCTGGCCGACAAGAACGTCGCCGTCCAGTCCGGCTCCAACGGCCCCGCCATCCTGGAGGAGTTCGCTCCCAAGGCCAGCCAGCAGGAGTTCAAGACCGACGAGGAAGCCCGTCAGGCACTCCAGCAGGGTCGCGTTGACGCCTATGTCATCGATAACAATATGCAGCAGAGCGCCCTGGTCCGCGAGCCCGGTAAGTATAAGATCGCCGGCAAGCCCTTCGGCAGCAAGGAGCCCTATGGCATCGGCCTGCCGCTCGATTCCGACGGTGTCGCCTTTGTCAACGACTTCCTTAAGAAGATCGAGGACGACGGCACCTGGACCGAACTGTGGCAGATCTGCATCGGCGACCGCACGGGCGACACCAACGTTCCCGAGCTGCCCGAGATCGGCGCCTAGGCAACGAGCCTGGTAACGGCCGCAACGAAACCATATGGAAACGCACGATGCGCTTTATTGCGGTAAACTGTTTCCTCACAGAGTTGTCGGGGCTTCCGTACACACGGGAGCCCCTTTCCTTATCGGCGGGAGGTCCGCATGAGTCTCTCCGAACTCTGGTCGCTCTATGGCCAGAACTATATCGACGCGCTGCTAGCAACCTGGGGTATGACGCTTGAGTCGTTTGCCATCGCCATGGTGCTGGCCGTCGCCGTCACCGTGATGCGCGTGTCGCCGCTCAAGCCGTTGCGCGTCTTTGGCGACCTGTATGTCCAGGTCTTCCGTAACATCCCCGGCATCGCACTGCTCATCATCGTCGTCTATGCGCTGCCACCGCTCAAGGTCGTCCTGCCCTACCGCACCTGCGTTATCGCCGCCACGGTCCTTTTGGGCTCGGCCTTTGGCTCCGAGAACTTTATGAGCGGCATCAACACCGTCGGCGTCGGCCAGGTGGAAGCAGCACGTTCGCTCGGCATGAGCTTTAACCGTATCCTCGCCAAGATCGTGATTCCGCAGGCGCTGCGCTCGAGCGTACTGCCCATGACCAACCTCTTTATCGCCGTCATGCTCACCACTGCGCTCGGCAGCCAGGTGCCACTTAAGCCGCAAGAGCTCACCGGCGTGGTGAGCTATATCAACACGCGCTCACTTGGCGGCGTCGCCGCGTTCTTTATCTCGGCGCTCGGCTACCTGGGCACAGCCTTTGTGGTGAGCCACATTGGCAACTACATCGATAAGAAGGTGAGGATCCTCCGATGAGCAAGCATTCCTCCCCTTCACTTACCATGCGCGATGCGCTCTACGAGGCGCCCGGCCCCAAGATGCGCGCCAAGATTCGCATCGGCACCGCCATCTCTCTTGTTGCCGTCGCCGCGCTCGTCGTCCTCGTGTTGCAGCGCTTTTATGTGACCGGCCAGCTTTCGGTCCACTATTGGTATTTCTTTACACACCTCACCACCTGGAAGTTCCTGCTTGCCGGCTTTGAGGGCACCGTCAAAGTCGCACTCACCGCCGGCGCCATCGCGCTGGTGCTGGGCTTAGCCCTTATGCTCGGCCGTACCAGCGAAATTAAGCCGCTGCAGCTGGTCTGCCGCGTGCTCACCGATTTCTTCCGCGGCGTACCGAGCCTCCTGTTCATCTACTTCTTCTTTTTGGTGCTGCCTCAATACAAGATTGCGCTGCCGTCGTTTTGGATGCTCACGCTCCCTGTCGCGCTCGCTGCAGCCGGTGTGCTGGCCGAGATTTTCCGAGCCGGCGTCAACGCCGTACCGCGCGGACAAGTCGAGGCGGCCCAGGCACTCGGTCTCTCCAAGGCTAAAATCACCTTTAAAATCGTGTTGCCGCAGGCGATTCGGTTTATCATTCCGTCGTTGATTTCGCAGCTTGTGGTCGTAGTCAAAGACACCACCGTCGCCTATGTGGTGAGCTATCCCGACCTGATGCAAAATGCCCGCGTGCTCATTACCAACTACGACGCTCTCGTGTCGGTCTACCTGGTAATCGCGGTCATCTACATCCTCATCAACGTCGCGATTAACAAGGCCGCTGTCTATGTTTCGCACAAAACCGGCGCGACCATCATCCGCTAACGCTTTACCATTTCGAGTCATAAGGAGCCGAGCACCATGGCACAGAGCACCTCTACCACCGGCAATCAGCCGCTGATCGAGCTCAGACACGTCGATAAGCACTATGGCGACCTGCACGTCCTCAACGACATCAATCTCTCGGTCGACCGCGGCGAGGTCGTCGTTGTAATCGGTCCCTCGGGCTCGGGCAAGTCGACCATGTGCCGCACCATCAACCGCCTGGAAACCATCGACTCGGGCGAGATCCTCATCGAGGGTGAGCCCCTGCCGCAGGAAGGCAAGGATCTTGCCCGCATGCGCGCCGAACTGGGCATGGTGTTTCAGCAGTTCAACCTGTTCGCACATATGACCGTACTGCAGAACGTCATGCTGGGGCCGGTCGATGTGCTGGGCGTCTCCAAGGAGGAGGCTCGCGAGCGCGCCATGGACCTGCTGAGCCGCGTGGGCGTGGCCGAGCAGGCCGATAAGGTGCCCGCACAGCTCTCGGGCGGCCAGCAGCAACGCGTAGCCATTGCCCGCTCGCTTGCCATGCAGCCCAAGGCCATGCTTTTTGACGAGCCCACGAGCGCTCTTGACCCCGAGATGATCAACGAGGTGCTCGAGGTCATGGTCCGTCTGGCACAGCAGGGCATGACGATGATCGTCATCACGCACGAGATGAACTTTGCCCGCCGCGTAGCCGACCGCGTCGTCTTTATGGCCGACGGCCAGATCGTGGAAACCGGCACGCCCGACGAGTTCTTCGACCATCCCCAGACCAAGCGCGCCCAGGACTTCCTCAACTCCATCAAGGGCCACTAACCAGCCACCCCGTGGGACAAATTCATCGGAAGTGTTGTCCCACATCTCCCATGCGCCCTGTCACCTTCAGATCGAAAGCAACACCTATGATCGGAACTCGTACTTCATCGTCATACACCCCGCACGTCGACGTTGCCCCCGCCGACCGTCCGCTCATCCTCGTCGCGCCGCGTTGGGAAGAGGCAAAACCGTTTTTGGGCGAGACGCTCTCCCCCAACGAGGAAATCGCAAGTGTCTTTGTCGATGCCATCCTTGCCGCCGGTGGCCTGCCGCTGCAGATGCCTATTACCGAAGACGTCGATGTTATCCGTCATTACGTGGAAATCGCTGACGGTATCGCTATTCCCGGCGGCCCGGACGTCAACCCCAAACGCTGGGGCGACGAGCGTCCTTACGACCCCACGCTGTGCTGCGAGATTCGCGACCGTTTTGAGTTTAAGCTGGTTAACGAGGTGCTTCGCGCCAAGAAGCCGCTCTTTACCACCTGCCGAGGCACACAGCTGCTCAATGTCGCCACCGGCGGCACCCTGTGCATGGACGTGCCGAGCCTGGGTGCGCGCGAGGGCCGCACGCAGTGGCGCCATACCCACGTGCTCAACGATCCCGTGCACCCCGTCGAGGTCGTGCCGGGCTCGCTGCTGGAGCGCGCGGTTGGCGGGCACAGGCTGATCCAGACCAACTCGGCACATCACTGCTGCGTCGACCGTCTGGGTAAAAGCACGCGCTTGGTCGCCAAGGCAACCGACGGCGTTCCCGAGTGCATCGAGGTCGAAGGCCAGCCATTCTGCCTGGGCGTGCAATGGCATCCTGAGTACACGTGGAAGACGCTCGAGACCGACTTTAACCTGTGGAAGTCGTTTGTCGAGGCGGCGGCAAAGGTCAAGCAGGCCCGTTAGTTCGCGGACAGCACAACACAAAAGGGGCGCCCCGCCGGCCACATGGTCCGACGGGGCGCCCTTTTACCTATATGTGGCCGGCACGCAGCCCAAGGCCCGCAAGCTCTTATTCGGCCGCCTCGCGCAGGGCCGACATCGTTGCCGCATATTGCTGCTGCAACGCATGCATTCCCTCGCGAGCGCCGTCAACGGCATCGGCGCCGCGCAGTGCTTCGGTCACCACAACCGCCGGCTCGTACAGATTATCGAATCCCAGGTTCTGACTCACGCCCTTGAGCGTGTGCGCTGCCATAAACGCACCTTCGGCGTCTCCTGCCGCCATGGCGGCCTCCAGCTTGTCCATGCTCTCGTCATCCAAAAACTTGAGGGCAAAGCGGGCAAGCATTTCCTCGCCCATCAGCCGAGCGCACGCGTCATCATAATTAGCGCCGATCTTCTCATACGCCTCACGCATGGAAATCATGGATTAAAACTCCTTTGGTCAAACTAAATCGTGGGAAACGCGACGACGTCGGCGGGGCGTGCCAACGTCTCGGCAATTTGGTCTTGCACCTCGAGCAGGCAATCGAGCAGCAGCGGGTTAAAGGTACCGCACTTACCGTCCAGGATCATCTGGATCGCCTCCTCGTGCGGGATAGCGTCTTTGTACACGCGCACGCTCGTCAGCGCATCGTACACGTCGGCCACCGAAACCACCTGTGCGGCAATGGGAATCTCGTCGCCCTTAAGGCCATCGGGATAACCCTTGCCGTCCCAGCGCTCGTGGTGCCAACGCGCAATCTGGTACGCATATTCCATAAGCGCATTGCCGGCGTGATGGCTACCCAGCTCAAGCAGCATGTCGGCGCCGATCGTGGTATGCGTCTTCATAATCTCGAACTCCTCGGACGTAAGGCGTCCGGGCTTGTTGAGAATCGCATCGTCAATCGACATCTTGCCGATATCGTGCAGCGCCGAAGCCAGGGCGATCGTGGAGCGTTCCTCATTGTCGAGGGAAATCGTGCCGCTACGCTGGACCAGACAGCCAAGCAGCAGCTCGGTCAGCTTCTCGATGTTCGTAACGTGTCTGCCGCTCTCGCCGTTGCGAAGCTCCATGACGCCGGCCATGATGTCGATGAGCATGCGACTGTTCTTGACGCGCTCGTTGTACTGCTGGGACAGCAAGTTCGTCAGGCGGCGCTGTTTGGCGTATAAGCGGATGGTGTTGCTTACACGGCGGCGCACGACACGGGAGTCAAACGGGCGGTTGATATAGTCCGAGGCGCCCAGCTCGTACGCGCGCAAAACCATATCGTCGGAATCTTCGCTCGAGATCATGATGACAGGCAGATTGTCGATACCCGATCGGCGCGACAGATCGGCCAGTACCTCAAAGCCGCTTATGCCCGGCATGACAATATCCAGCATCACGAGCGACAACTC
This sequence comes from uncultured bacterium, assembly GCA_905215835.1. GTDB lineage: Bacteria > Actinomycetota > Coriobacteriia > Coriobacteriales > Coriobacteriaceae > Collinsella. The sequence goes on from CAJMRR010000055.1 coordinate 10,831, forward strand.
ATCGCCATAGCGGTCGACCATGTCGAGCGCCGCACGACCGTGGTCGGCCTCGAGGATGCAATACTCGTCCTTGAGCATCTCGCTGAGAATGGCTCGGTTCATCTCGGAGTCATCGACAATAAGCACCAAAGGCTTTTCGCTTTGGAAGGCTTCGATGGAATCGGCATCGGTCACGACCGTACCGGCTTTTGCCTTAGCGCGGCTCAATAACTGGACAGCGCGGCCAACTCCCTCATCGACCGTCTCGCCATGAATGCGAACGCCACCAACACATGCCGTCAAGCTCACGTACTCATGGCCCGGAACAATCGTGGCATGAACGGCATCGGACACCTGATGCAGGCGACGGGTGAAGTCATCGGAGGGAATATTGGGCATGACGACCACAAACTTGTCGCAGCCATAGCGTACGAGCTCGTCAGTCGAACGAATTCCGCTGCGTATGGCCGTCGCCACAGCACCGAGCGCAAGGTCGCCGGCATGACGGCCACACGTATCGTTGAAGACCCTAAAATCATCAAGGTCGATCACCGCAACGCCGGCCTTCATGCGGGCACTACGGAGCTTTTCCTCGTAATATCGGCGATTGCGCACACTCGTCAGCACGTCGGTGTAGACGAGGTCCTCTTCTACAGCCTCTTGCTCATCAATCGGACGCACCATTAGCAGGACGTGAGGCTCGCCCTCGACCTTTAGAGGACGCAGACGGGCGCGGTACTCAACGCCATCGTTGAGCAGCTGCTCCGACACCTCACCCGAATCTGCCAAGGCCTCAAGACTCGACTGACGCAGACAAGGGCAGCGATCGCCGGCGAGCAGGCAGTTAGGCTCGCTCTTAATCTGATCGGCCGACAGCAAACGCACCACGGGGTAGGTCTTCGCGACGCGGGCGACCTCAGCGGCAGCCTCCTCGTCGGTTAGATTGACCTCGTGATTATTGAGCATATGGGGCCCTTTCGATAGTTTCGCATGGTAGCGGTGGGTTCCAAATGCTACAAGGGTAACACCTTGCCGATGCAGGTAAGCACGTGAATGCTGTTACATTTTTATGACCTGGCAAACGGTGGTAATGGAGCCGCGGGCGCGTGGTTATTGGCGCATTCGTTAACAATGACGAAACGCTAACAGTCCCCCTCCCCGCAGGTCATCGAGCGTGCTAACGCTCCAAGACATCGCGAACGGCGTTTGCCGCCGTAACGGGGCGATCGCGCAAACCGTTATGCGCGCCCGGGATCGTCACAAGGGGGCAATCGAGATATTCGG
>CAJMRR010000056.1 GCA_905215835.1 uncultured bacterium
AGGGCGTGTACGAGCTCATGCCGTACGCCAACGGCCTGCGCCGCAACGTCAAGAACTGCCTGGACGACTTTGGAATTCCGCTGCACCTGTCCACCACCGTCACACGCGTGATCGGCCACGACCGCGTGGAAGCCGTCGAGGTGAGCCAAGTAGACGAGCGCCTAGCGCCCATTCCGGGTACCGAGCGCATTGTTCCGTGCGACACGCTGCTGCTATCGGTGGGCTTGATTCCCGAGAACGAGCTTTCGGTTGCCGCGGGCGTGGAGCTGGACCCCCGCACACGCGGCGCCGTGGTGGACCAGAACCTGCAGACGGGCGTGCCGGGCATTTTTGCCTGCGGCAACGTGCTGCACGTGCACGACCTGGCCGACAACGTGACGACCGAGTCCGAGGGGGCTGGCGCAGCTGCGGCGGCGTGGGCGCTGGGTGGCGGCGCGGGTGTGACGCCTGGCTGCGAACTCACGGTCTCCCCTGCCGGTATCGCGGGCTACGCGCTGCCGGGACGCATTACGGCCATGGCGCTCACCAAACTCAACTTCCGTGTACGCCGGCCGGTCAACGCCGCCCGCGTGCGCATTCTGGCAGGCAACGAGGAACTGTTTGCAGGCAAGATCCGCCCGTTTAAACCGAGCGTGATGGAAAGCTTCCCGCTGCCGGCAAAGGTGATTCAACGCGCACTCGACCTAGGTGCTAGCGAAATTGTCCTGTCCGTCGATCCCATCGAGGAGGCGTAAGACCATGAGCATAAACGCGATCGAAACGTTGCAGTTCAACTGCACAACCTGCCCATCTGAGTGCCTCCTGACCGTAGAGGTAGAGCGTGACGAAGACGGCGCCGTGGTAGAAGTGCGCTCCGTAACCGGCAACAACTGCCCGCGCGGCGATAAGTTCGCACATCAGGAGCTCACCTGCCCCATGCGCGTGCTCACCACCACCGTGGCCGTCTCCGGCGGCGACGAAGCCCTGCTCCCCGTGCGCACATCCGAAGCCATCCCGCTGACCCTCCACGCCCAAGCCATGGACCTCATCCGAGGCCTAATCGTCAAAGCCCCCATCCGCATGGGCGACGTCGTCCTCCCCGACCTCCTCAACACCAACATCAACCTAATCGCCAGCATGGACATCGACCCAGCCTAAGCAGCTCATTTAGAACGGGGCTTTTAGTTACGCTGCCATCCATCCCGCCCCTCCTCAATTGCGGTGAAATAGTTCCTGATTTCCGCCAAAACCCCGGCATCCAGGAACTATTCCACCGCAACTATCCTTGGGATCGGTATTCAGCTTGTGCCTACTTTAGTGCCATTTCAAAACTATGCCGGATTACGGGGCCGATTCGGAGACCCCCATCCATACCGGCCATTTTCAATTTTTGACAAGCCATCTATATGCGGTTTTAATTTCGCGATTTTTGCCATGGTCAAGTAATACAGGTCCAGCCCCGTAATCCGCCATACTTTTGAAACCAGCCCATTTGGGACGGGCCTCTTATGGCTACTTTTACCTATTAGCCCGCAAGTTTGACGCAGCTAAAATAGCCCCGTCCCAAATTGACTACCCTGGCATTGGGGATACCATGGTGGCAACCAAGCGAAAGGATGTTTCATGGCACATGTCGATGACCAGCGCGTGGCGCGCGTGCTCGATGCGCTCGAGGCTCAGCACCCCGGTGCGCAGTTGCTCATAAATGACCCGTGGTCGATCTACTATCTGACCGGTTTTTATGCCGATATGTTCGAGCGTTTTTGCGGCGCGCTGCTCGCACGCGGTAGCGAGCCCGTGACCCTGGTCAACGCGCTGCATCAGCTGCCCGAGTATGACAATGCGCGCGTTGCCTACCACACCGATACCGACGTCGTGGCCGACGCCATCGCTCGCGAGGTCGATCCGAACAAACCGCTCGGCATCGACACCGTCATGCGTTCCGGCTTTTTGATGCCACTCATGGAGCGCCACGCAGCCAGCGAGTTTTTCCTGGGCGACTTTGCCGTCACCGCCGCGCGCACCCACAAGGATGACGCCGAACAGGAGCTCATGCGCGCGTCCTCGGCCGCTAACGACGCCGTGATGGCCGACGCTATCAAGCTCGTTCACGAGGGCGTGACGGAACGCGAAATTGCCGACCAGATGCTCGGCCTGTATCGCAAGCACGGCTGCGAGGGCTTTAGCTTTCCGCCCATCGTGAGCTTTGGTGCTAACGCCGGCGACCCGCACCACGAGCCCGACGACACCGTGCTCAAGCGCGGCGACGTGGTGCTGTTCGACATTGGCGGGCGTCGTCGCAACTACTGCTCGGACATGACGCGCACGTTCTTTTGGGGCGATCCGGACGAGGAGACGGCGCGCATCTACGACATCGTGCGCCGCGCCAACGAGGCCGCCGAGGCACTCATCGCACCGGGTGTGCGCATGTGCGACCTGGACCGCGCCGCGCGCGATGTGATTGAAGACGCGGGCTATGGGCGGTACTTTACGCATCGCCTGGGCCACTCGATCGGTCTTCAGGACCATGAGCCGGGCGACGTCTCGCTGGTCAACGAACAGGTTATCGAGCCAGGCATGACGTTCTCCATCGAGCCGGGCATCTACCTCCCCGGCCGCACCGGCGTCCGCATCGAGGACTTGGCCCTAGTTACCGAGTCCGGCGTCGAGATTCTCAACGCATACCCCCACGATCCCGTCCGCCTAGACTAGCCAATGTGACAAAGGGACAGCCCCTTTGTCACATTGCGATTACGTCGCGCCACGAAAACGAGCTATCTACTACGTTTAACCCGCATGGGTCGACCATGCGGGTCTTTTTTGAAAAATGGCAGGCCCTCTACCTGCAGTTTTGATTTCGCAATTCTCGGTATGGTCGAGGGTTGCCGGTCAAACGTAGTAAATAGGCCCATTTCGTGGCAAGCGAGTCAACTCGGGGCACAGGGCAGCTAAAAAAGCCCCGTCCCAAATTGACTGCTTTTGAGTTGCGGTGATATACGGACTGTTTGGGGCTCCTGGCTTGTAAAACAGTCCGTATTTCACCGCAACTGATGAGGGGATGGGTTAGCGCAGCAGGCCGGCTACTTCGCCGGCTAGGGTGATGGTGCCGGCGGCTACGAAAGGCTCGCCCGCGGCATCGAAAGCCGCGAGGGCCTCGGGCACGCTCGGGTACACACCGGCAAGCTTGTTGGCGTCCACAAGTGCGGCGAGCTCCTCTGCCGGCAGGGCGCGATCGGAATCGGTCTGGGTCACGACCACGCGGGGGAACGCCGGAACCAGAACGTCAACGATACCCGCCACGTCCTTATCGGCCAGCGCGGCACACAGCAGCGTGGGGCGGTTCTCCACGCACGGATCGATCTCGTCCAGCGCGCTCACAAAGTTCTCGCAGCTCTGAGGGTTATGGCAGGCGTCGATCAGCTTGAGCGGATCGGTCCCCAGCACATCAAATCGACCCGGCGTGGGGCAGCCCATAAGCGACGCATCGAGCTTGTCATGATCGAGCTCGCGGCCCAGATACCCCTCGCACAGCATAATCGCGCACGCAGCATTCTGCGGCTGATACGCCGGCTTAACCATACTCGACGTATAGATCGCACGCGGCGTGGCGCAGCTAAACTCAACCGAGTCGCCCACATGAGCCGGAACCTTGGTCGTGGCATGGTTCACCACCAGCGGCACAATGCCGCACTCGCGACAACGTGCATCCATCACGCGTTGAACGCTCGCCTCGTGTGTGCCCTCACCCAGCACAACCAGGCGTCCGGGCTTAATGACCGCAGCCTTCTCCCCTGCAATGGCCTCGAGCGTGTCGCCCAAAATACGTGTGTGATCGAGCCCAATGCCCGTAATGGCAACGGCGACGGGATCGGTCGCACTCGTAGCATCCCAGCGTCCGCCCATGCCAACCTCAAGCACGGCAACATCCACCGCGGCCTCGGCAAACACCACAAGCGCAGCGGCCGTCAGCAGGTCAAACGGCGTGATGGTATAGGCACGCTCCCCCGCCGCAACACGGTGCGCATTCACGCGACGCCCCGCCTCGACAGCTGCCGAAACGCCACGGGCAAACGCCTCGTCGCTCACAACGCACCCATCGACCTCCATGCGCTCGGGATAGCGCACCAGCTGCGGCGACGTATACAGCGCGGTCTTGAGCCCCTCGCCGCGAAGGATAGCAGCCGAAAAACGCGTGGTCGAAGTCTTGCCATTGGTACCGGCAACCTGAATGCAATCGAAATACTCATCCGGACGGCCCAGCTCATCGAGCATATCAACAACCGTCTCAAGCAGTGGCCCAGCATCCCCAGAAATCCGCCCCGTATCAGCAGCAAGCCCCACAGCCTCATCAAACGAAAGCAACTCAAACGAGAACGGCACAGAATACGACCCAGAACGCTTAGCCATAACCCAAAGTCTCCCATAACAGAAAAAGAGGCCCACCAATAAGAATGAGCCCCTCGCGTTGACAATATCAGCCTTTACCCGATTGCAGCGAGAACAAGGCCACAACCAAGTGGCCCTAACCTACCAGTTGCAAACAACCACGTAAACGAACTAGGAGCGGCCCGATGCTTTGCTCGCCGCAAGTTCCGCACGCAAAGGACAGCACTTAATGTGCTGTCCGTCTTGCGCAGGACTGTCCGCAGCGGAGAGCAAAGCATCGGGACGCGCCCCCCGTACCGCCTACGAGAAGTCAGCAACCTGTGCAGTCAGCGCCGCCAGGATCTCCTTGAGCTCAGCTGCACGGTCCCTCTTCTTCTGGACCACCGCGGGCGCGGCCTTAGCCACAAAGCCCTCATTGGCGAGCGTCTTCTCGCAGCCGGCCAGCTCCTTCTGGGCCGCGGCAATCTCCTTCTCCAGGCGAGCCTTCTCGGCCGAAAGGTCAACCTTGCCCTCAAGCACCACAAAGACCTCGACGCCGCTGTCAACAACGGCGATGCTCGCAGCCGGCTTCTCAACGTCGGTACCCATGACCAGCGAGGCAGTGTTGGCCAGCGGCTCAATGGTCGAACGCAGGCTCTCGAGCTTCTCGATGTCCTCGGCACCGGCACGCACGACCACGTCGAGCTCGGCCTTGGGGCTCAAGCGATAGCGCGAACGCGTGGCGCGGGCGGCGGAAACGACGGTACGGCACAGCTCAAACGCGCGCTCGGCGTCCTCGTCGACATACTTGGCGTAGTCGGCGGGCTCGGGCCACTTGGCGATCATGAGCGCCTCGGCGCGATCAACGTTGCCCTCGGCGTCCAGGTCGAGCACGCTCGCCGGCATGTTGTCCCAGATTTCCTCGGTGACAAACGGCATGAGCGGGTGCATCAGGCGAATGGAGGTATCGAGCACAAAGATCAGGTTGCGCTGCGCCTGCAGACGACCCTCGCCCTTCAGGCGGGCCTTGGTGACCTCGACGTACCAGTCGCAGACCTCGTTCCAGAAGAATTGCTGCACGCCGCGAGCCATATCGCCAAAGGTGTACTTCTCAATACCCTCGGTGACCATCTTGACGGCCTTGGCCAGACGGCTGAACATCCAGGCGTCGGCCGGCGTCTCCACGACGGGCTCACCGGGCGTGTAGCCTTCCATGTTCATAAGCAGGAAGCGGCTGGCGTTCCAAATCTTGGTCACAAACGACTTAGCCTGCTCGGTGCGCGGGCTGTCGATGAGCTTCTTGGTTTTCTTGTCGATGTTCGCGTCGAACTTGACGTCCTGGTTGTTGGTGCACAGCGTGAGCAGGTTGAAGCGCATGGCGTCGGCACCGTACATGCCAATGAGGTCCATGGGGTCAACGCCGTTGCCCTTGGATTTGGACATGCGGCTGCCGTCCTTGGCCAGGATCGTCGGGTAGATGACAACGTCCTTAAACGGCACCTCGTCCAGGAAGTACAGCGAGCTCATGACCATGCGGGCGACCCACAGCGCGATGATGTCGCGCGCGGTGACCAGCGCCGTCGTGGGATGATGTCCCTCGAGCAGCTCCGGCTTTTGCGGCCAGCCCTGCGTGGCGAAAGTCCACAGCTGCGAGCTGAACCAGGTGTCCAACACATTCTCGTCCTGATGCACGTGATGACCGCCGCACTTGGGGCACACGTCGGTGTCCTCGGTAAGGGCGTCCTCCCAGCCACAGTCCTCGCAGTAGAACACGGGGATGCGGTGACCCCACCACAGCTGGCGGCTGATGCACCAGTCCTTGAGGTTCTCCATCCAAGTGGTGTAGGTCTGCGTCCAGCGCGCGGGGTGGAAGGTGACCTTGCCGGAGTTGACGGCGTCGAGCGCCGGCCCCTTGAGCTTGTCGACGGCCACGAACCACTGCTCGGACAGCCACGGCTCCAGCGCGGAGTCGCAACGGTAGCAGTGCATGACGGAGTGGTCGAGCTCCTCGACGTGATCGAGCAGGTCATGCTCCTCAAACCACTTGATGACGGCCTCGCGGCACTCGTCGCGGTTCATGCCGGTGAACTCGCCGTAACCCTCGACGACCACCGCGTGTTCGTCGAAGATGTTGATCTGCGGCAGATCGTGGGCCTGACCCATGGCGTAATCGTTGGGGTCGTGGGCCGGGGTGACCTTGACAAAGCCGGAGCCAAAGTTGGCGTCGACATGCCAATCCTCAAAGATGGGGATCTCGCGGTCGACGATGGGGAGCTTGACGGTCTTACCCACAAAGGCGGCCTTCTCGGGGTCCTTCGGGGAGACGGCGACGCCCGTGTCGCCGAGCATGGTCTCGGGGCGCGTGGTGGCGACGACGATGTAGTCCTGGCCGTTGACCGGCTCGGTCAGCGGGTAGCGAAGGTGCCACAGATGGCCCTTCTCGTCCTTGTACTCAGCCTCGTCGTCCGAGATGGCGGTAGTGCAGTTGGGGCACCAGTTGACGATGCGCTTGCCACGATAGATAAGACCGTCGTGGTACCAGTCGCAGAACACCTTGCGCACGGCCTGGGCGTAGTCCTCGTCCATGGTAAAGCGCTCGTTGTCGAAGTCGACGGAGCAGCCCATGCGCTTGATCTGCTCGACGATGATGCCGCCGTACTCGTGGGTCCAATCCCAGCAGGCGTCGACAAACTTATCGCGACCGATTTCCAGGCGGCTGATGCCCTCGCTCTTGAGCTTCTTGTCGACCTTGGTCTGCGTGGCGATACCGGCGTGGTCGGTGCCGAGCACCCAGCGCGTGGACTTGCCGCGCATGCGGGCCATACGGATGATGGCGTCCTGGATGGAGTCGTCGGTGGCGTGGCCCATGTGGAGCTTGCCGGTCACGTTGGGAGGCGGAATGGTGACGGTGCAGTCGCCCACGCCCTCGCGGCGCTTGTAGTAGCCGCCGTCGAGCCACTTCTGCAGGATCGCCGGCTCGTTGGTCGACGGATCGTAGTTCTTGGGCATCTCTTCCATATATCTCTCCCTTGCCCGTCGGCGTGTCCGCATGCTTGGTTTTCGCTCGGTCAGGTCCTGACTCGCACGAAGAGCACATTAAGTGCTCTTCGGCTCGTGCGGAATCTACGAAAACCAAGCAGGCGGACACGCCTTAGGTATCGATTACTTCAGTCTGAAGGTACTAACTTGACAATCTCACAGAATAGCACAGGCATACCTGCCGAAAAGGGACAGGTTTATTTTGGTAGGTTTTATCAGGGGAAACGACATTTGCCCATATAAAACCGACCAAAATAAACCTGTCCCTAAATGGCAGGCCCCGCGGTGGTTGCCGCGGGGCCTGGATTCAAGCTATTTACCCGTAGATGCGCTGGGGTTGTTCTTCGCCCTTTACGGAGGCTTCGGTCACGACGACCTTGGAAACGCCCTCCTCGCTGGGGAGGTCGAACATCGTCTGCTGCAGCACGTCCTCGCAGATGGAGCGCAGGCCGCGGGCGCCGGTCTTGCGGGCGAGCGCCATGCGGGCGATCTCGTGCAGGGCGGCATCCTCAAACTCAAGCTCAACGTCCTCGAGCTGGAACATCTTGCGGTACTGACGCACCACAGCGTTCTTGGGCTCGGTCAGGATCGACACCAGGTCGTCCTCGTCGAGCGCCTGCGTCTGGGTGACGACGGGCGTACGTCCCACAAACTCGGGGATCATGCCAAAGGCGTTGAGGTCCTGCGGGAGCACCTGGCGCAGCAGGTCGTTCTCGTCGACCGAGGTGGGGCCGGCAATCTCGGAGTTAAAGCCCACGCCCTTGTTGCCCACGCGGTCGGCGATGATCTTATCCAGGCCCACAAAGGCACCGCCGCAGATGAACAGGATGTTGGTCGTGTCGATCTGCAGCAACTCCTGCTGGGGATGTTTGCGGCCGCCGGTGGGCGGAACGCTGGCCACCGTGCCCTCAAGAATCTTAAGCAGCGCCTGCTGAACGCCCTCGCCCGAAACATCGCGGGTAATGGAGAGGTTCTCGGCCTTGCGGGCGATCTTGTCGATCTCGTCCACGTAGATAATGCCAACCTGCGCGCGCTCAATATCGCCATCGGCGGCGTTGATGAGCTTGAGCAGGATGTTCTCCACGTCCTCACCCACGTAGCCGGCCTCGGTAAGCGCGGTGGCGTCGGCGATGGCAAACGGCACCTCGAGGATGCGCGCGAGCGTCTGGGCCAACAGGGTCTTGCCGGTACCGGTGGGACCGAGCAGCAGGATGTTGGACTTGGCGAGCTCCACCTCGTCCATATCATCGTCGAGTTGCGAGTCCAAGCCGTCGTCAAAGGCAGACACCGCGGCGCCGCCCTCGATCACGCGGCGATAGTGGTTGTACACGGCCACCGACATGGCGCGCTTAGCGTCCTCCTGGCCCATAACATAGGCCGAAAGCTCGTCATAGATCTCGTGCGGCGTCGGCACGTGCGTGATGACCTGGCGGTCGTCCTCGAGCTCAAAGCCCTCGGTCTCGGGGTCCATAGAGGGCTGCCCGGCAGCCTGGCCGTGGTCGTTGAGGAAACCCGGCAGCTTGCCGTTGCGGGCAGCGTCCATAAAGTCCGAAGCCAGCGACTCCTCCAGAATCTCGGAACAGGCGGCGACGCACTCGTCACAGATAAAGATGTTGGTCGGGCCCTTTACGAGGCGACGGACCTGCCCCTGCTCTTTTCCGCAGAAGGAGCAGCGGATGGGGTTGCCGTTCTCGTCAAAGTTGTCCTGCATGTTTCCTGCCATCCTAGGCGTCCTTCGCGGCGAGATCGCGCGAGGTAACGATACGGTCGATCAGGCCGTAGTCGAGGGCCTCGGCAGCGGTCAGGTAGTTGTCGCGCTCGGTATCGGCCTGGACCTTCTCGATCGGCTGGCCCGAGGCATCGGACAGGATCTGGTTGAGCTCGCGACGAGTCTTCTTAATCTCCTCGGCAACGATCTCGATCTCGGTCTGCTGACCCTGGGCACCGCCACTGGGCTGGTGAATCATGACCTTGGAGTGCGGCAAGCAAAAGCGCTTACCCTTGGCGCCGGCCGAAAGCAGCACGGCGGCCATAGACGCGGCCATACCGACGCAAATGGTCGAGACCTGCGGCTTAATAAAGTTCATAGTGTCAAGAATCGCCAGGCCGGAGTAGACCTCGCCGCCGGGCGAATTGATGTAGAGCGAGATATCCTTCTCGGCATCCTGGCTCTCAAGATGCAGCAGCTGGGCAACGACCAGGTTGGCGCTGACGGAGTTGATCTCCTCGCCCAAGAAGATGATGCGGTCGTTGAGCAGGCGCGAATAGATATCGTAGCTGCGCTCGCCGCGCGGCGTCTGCTCGATAACGTATGGCACGAGGGCGGAATCGAACTTAGCGATCATACGCATCTCCATTTCTCTCTTGCGGACCAAATTGGTTCTAGATAAACGTACGGTGCCCGCATGCTATGCATTGGCTGGCACCGTACGAAGCAACCGGATAACCGGTGTATAACTTTACCCCATCGCGGGCGCACGCATGCGCTCGCGACCAAGGTGGCGAGAATTACTCGGCGTCCTTGGCGGTCTCGTCGACCTCGGTCACCTTGGCGTTCTCGACCAGGTGGTCGACGGCCTTGGAGCGACGGATGGACTCGCGGACGGCAGGCATGCGGCCATCGGCGATAAACTCGGCCTTGGAAGCCTCGACGTCCTTGACGCCAGCCTTCTCGAACTCGGCGTTGATGTCGTCCTCGGTGACCTCGATCTTGAGCTCACGGGCGAGGGCGTCCAGAGCCAGGGACTCACGGGCAACGTCGTTGGCCTGCTTGTGCAGGTCGCCGATGAACTGCTCCATGGTCAGACCGGAAGCGGGCAGCCAGGTGTCCAGGGTCATGCCGCGGGCAGCGAGGTTGGACAGGAAGTTCTGGCCAAGCTCCTCAAAGACGGACTGCTCGTAGTCGGCATCCATCTCGTCGAGCTGCAGGCGCTCGGCGAGAGCGGAGACGCAACGGTTCTCCTTCTCGGCCGGGAGGCGAGAAGCCTTGTCCTGCTCGATCTCGATCTTGATGGCGTCGCGCATGGCCTCGATGCTGTCGAAGCCAAAGTCGGACTTGACGAGCTCGTCGGTGAGCTCGGGGGTGTTGCGGACCTTGATGCCCTTGACGGTGACCTCGACGGTGTGGGTCTCGGCCTCCTCGCCCTCCTCGACCTCGTCGGTCCAGGTGACGGTCTTGACGTCGTCAACGTTAGCGCCGATCAGGGCCTCGTTGAACTCCTTGGGGTTGCTGTCGCTACCAGCGATGAGCATGCGGCCCTCGGCGGCGAAGTTGTCGGCGTTCTCGACGGCCTTGAGGTCGACGGTGACGTAGTCCTCGGCCTCGACGGCGCGACCCTCAACGTCCTCGAAGGTGGCACGGTAGTTGAGGAGCATCTCGACCTGGTTGTTGATCTCGGACTCGGTGACCTCCGCAGGGGGCATCTCGATCTCGACGGCGTCGAAGGAGGAGAGCTCAGCGGCAGGACGCAGGGAGAACTCGACGGTGTAGGTGTAGTCCTCGTGATCCTTGGCGAGGTCGAGGTCCTTGTAGTCACCGCTCTTGGTGGGGACGATGTCCAGCTCGTTGAGGACGGCGGGCTCGTTGGCGGCGATCAGGTCGTTGGTGGCCTGAGCGAGGGTAGCCTCGGCGCCAAGAGCAGAGTCGATGACCGGACGGGGAGCCTTACCGGCACGGAAGCCCGGGAAGCGGTACTTCTTGGCGGTGTCCTTGTAGGCCTTCTTGATCGCGGCGTCGACGTCGGCCGGGATGGTGACCGTAGCGGTGAGCTTGGCGTCCTTGACGTCAGAAGCGGTGATGTTCAACACGTTCCTCCTCATACTGCCCAGCTTATCTGAGGTGCTGGTACCTTTATGCAACAAGCCTCGCGAGGGCATAAGCCGACGCGGGTGCGTTGGTGCGGGCGAAAGGACTCGAACCTTCACGGGAATCCCACCAGAACCTAAATCTGGCGCGTCTACCAATTCCGCCACGCCCGCATGAGCGCACAGACTAGGAATGATAGCAGATACGAGCGGCAAGCGCACGCACACGTTTTACAGGCTCACGACCTCACCACGAGTGCAAAAGGCGGGGCGAGTTGCCCCGCCCCGCCAATTACGACTTGTTCGCCGACCCGCTACTCCCCCAGCAGGGCCTTCTCGGGCGTGATGGGCAGCGAGCGCACCTGGTGGCCGGTGGCGTGTGCCACGGCCGAGGCCACGGCGGCGAGCGGCGTGTTGATGACGACCTCGCCGATCGACTTGGCGCCAAACGGACCCGTCGGCTCGTAGCTCGGCTCAAAGGCCACGCGAATGCTGCCAATATCCAGACGCGTGGGCAGCTTGTAGCTCATAAAGTTGCCGGTGCGCAGACGGCCTCGGTCGTCGTGCTCGACGATCTCGTAGAGCGCGTGACCGATGCCCTGGGCAATACCGCCCTCGGCCTGGACGCGCGCGAGCGCCTCGTTGATCACGGTGCCGCAGTCCAC
>CAJMRR010000057.1 GCA_905215835.1 uncultured bacterium
TTTTTGTAGCCGGTGCAGCGGCAGACGTTACCGCGAATGGCGTACTTGATCTGCTCCTCGGTGGGCTCGGGGTCCTCGGCGATGAGCGCTGCACCCGCCATGACCATGCCGGGAATGCAAAAACCGCACTGCACGGCGCCCACGGCGCCAAAGGCGTACACAAAGGCCTCGCGCACGTCCTCGGGCAGGCCCTCGACGGTCACGATGTTGCGGCCGGCGGCAAGAGCGGTGGTCAGCACGCACGCCTTGACGGCCGCACCGTCCACATGGATGGTGCAGGTGCCGCAGGCGCCCTCGGAGCAGCCGTCCTTGGCGGAGTGAATGTGCAGGTCGTCGCGCAGATAGCGCAGCAGTGGTTTATTCTGAGTCGTCGTGTGCTCGACACCGTTAACGGTAAAAGTGAATTCCTGTGCCATGGTGATTCCCTTCTACACGCCGGCGGCGATGCCGGTGCGGTCGTGGATGGCGCCATGCGGGCAGACGACGGCGCACATGCCGCACGACAGGCAGTCCACGCCGTCGATATGGGCGCAGTTGTCCTCGATGCGGATAGCGCCGGCGGGGCACTTTTTAGCGCACATGCCGCAACCGATGCAGCTCGTATCGCAAATCTTACGGGCGATGGCGCCCTTATCGGTGTTGTTGCAGCGAACCAGGATATTCTGGTAGCCGGGAACGAAGGCAATCACGCGCTGCGGGCACGCCATGCCGCACAGGCCACAGCCCGTGCACTTTGAGCGATCCACGCGGGCGATGCCATCGACCAGCGCAATGGCACCGTGGGGGCAGGCCGTGACGCAGGCGCCACAGCCAATGCAGCCTTCGCTGCAGCGGGCGTCGCCGCCTGCGGAGGCGCAACCGCTTCCGCAGGCAACGTAGGCCACGTTATGTTGAATGGATTTGGCCATAAGAGACTCGCCTATTTCTTAAGGAGATACGGATAGTTGTCGCGCACAGCCCTGATGGTCAGGCGGACGGCCTCGGGAAGACCGGTGTTGACGGCATCGACCGAGACGGTGCGGACCGTGCCGGCGACGCGAACCTTAAAGTGGTCCTCGTCCACGGCCAGGAAGCCCTCGTTCTCGGAGTTCTCCATGTCCTCCTCGCTCCAGAACAGGGTGAGCTTGTCCTTGTAGGGACGACCCTCCTGGTAAGGGCAGAACACGGCGCAGTTGCCGCACTCATTGCACATGCCGTCGACATGGACGACCTGATGCTTGGCCAGGCCCGGCACCTTAATTGCCACGTTGGCGCGGTTGGGGCACACGTCGCAGCAGACCTCGCACACCGAGCCGCAGCCCAGGCAGCGGGTCTTGGTGCAGTTGCGCTTGTCGCGGCACAGCGACCCCTTGCGCTCGTAGCAAGTGTCCTCGCGGCCGGCCTGCTCGTTGCAGTCGGCGTACTTGTTAAAGTCCACGTCGGCGATGGCACGGGCGACCTCGGCGGCATCGGCGATAGCCTCGACCACGGTGGCAGGACCGCGGCGGCAGTCGCCCGCAGCCCAGACGCCCTCGACGCCGGTGGAGGTAGCGGCAAGGCGGCCGCGACGGTCGTGCTCGACGCCCGCGGCATCGTACAGGCTGGCGTCGATGCCCTCGCCCACGGCGCAGATCACCGTGGTGGCGGGAAGCTCAACAGTCTCGCCCGTGGCGACGGGGCTGCGGCGGCCACTTGCATCCGGCTCGCCAAGCTCCATAACATCGCAGGTCAGCACGGCGCCGTTGAGTGCCTTAGGTGCCAGCAGCTCGCAGAACTCAACGCCGTCGGCAAGAGCAAGATCGAGCTCTTCCTCATCGGCGGGCATCTGCTTCTTGGTGCGGCGGTAGACCAGGCGCACGTTCTTCACGCCGGCCAGGCGCTTGGCCACGCGGGCCGCGTCCATGGCGGTGTTGCCGGCGCCAATGACCACGACGTCCTCGCCCAGCTCGAGCTTCTCGCCCTTCTTGGCGGCCTCGAGGAACTCCAGCACGTCGAGCTCGGCGCCCTCGCCCAGGCCCGCAGAGCCGGGCATCCAGGCACCGGTGGCCACGACCACGTCGGTAAAGCCCTGGTCCTTGAGCTCGTCAATGGAATCAACGCGAGCGTTGAGCTGCACCTTGGCGCCAAAGGCTAGGCAGAGCTCGGCATCGTGGGAGATATCGTCGCTCGCGATACGGAACTCGGGAATCACGTGACGGACCACGCCGCCGAGCGAATCGCGGGCCTCAAAGATGGTGACGGGCACGCCGGCACGCGTCAGGAAGAACGCCGTCGCCAGGCCGGCCGGGCCGCCGCCGATAACGGCAACGTTGCGCTCGCCGTCGTTGGCGATGGCCTGGGCGCGCAGCTTGGGCAGCACGGCGGTCATGGCCTCGCGGGCGGCCTTGAGCTTGCTGGCGCGAATCTGGGCGCCCTCGGGCTCGTAGAACGCACGCTCGCAGGCACGGCCGCAGGGATGCGGGCAGATGGTGCCGGTAATGAACGGCAGGGCGTTGCGCTCGATGATGATGTTGAGTGCGTCCTCGTAGCGGCCCTCGTCAACGGCCGCCAGGTAGGCGGGAATATCCTGCTGGATGGGGCAGCTCGTGCGGCACGGCGTGGTAAAGCAATCGGAAAGAGGGCTCTTGCCGGCGACCTTGCGGTCGGGCAGCGGACGCAGCGGCTTCTTGTAGAGCGGGTTGGTGAGTGAGTCGGTCTGGATCGCAGTCACAGCCTCGAGAGAGACACCCGCGAACGGCTTGCCATCCAGGTCGGTAAACTCGCCGGCCATCTGGCTAAAGCGCTCGTAGCCACCGGGCTTGAGCACGTCGGTCGCCAGGGTGACGGGCCAAATGCCGGCATCGTACAGGGCGCGGATGTTGTAGACCGTAGCACCGCCGGAGTAGCTGATGCGCAGCTTGCCATCGAACTGCTCGGTAATGCGACGGGCAGCCTCGATGGTCAGCGAGAACAGCGAACGGCCGGACATGTACATCTCGGTGGAAGGCAGCTCGTTCCTCGTCACGTCGACGGGGAAGGTGTTGGTGAGCTTGACGCCAAACTCCAGGCCGCGCTCGGCGCACAGGGCAATCAGGCGCTCGAACATGGGCACGGCGTCGGCCCACTGCAGGTCCTCGCGGAAGTGCGTATCGTCGAAGACGATGTAGTCAAAGCCCAGCTCGTTGAGGCACTGACGTGCAAACTCATAGCCCAGCAGCGTGGGGTTGCACTTGATGTAGGTGTTGAGGCCCTT
The DNA here is from genome assembly GCA_905215835.1 of uncultured bacterium. Lineage (GTDB taxonomy): Bacteria > Actinomycetota > Coriobacteriia > Coriobacteriales > Coriobacteriaceae > Collinsella. The sequence goes on from CAJMRR010000057.1 coordinate 3,212, forward strand.
CTCGGTGATGAGGTAGGTCGCGATGCGCTCGATCTCGGCGGGCGGGCAGCCGTGCAGGGTAGACTCGGTGATGGAGTTGGAGACGCGTGCCGGGATGGACTCGACAAACGCGGCGTCGACATGCTCAAACTTGTCCAGGTTGGCGAGCGCCCATGCGCGGCACTCGTTCCAGACGTCGGAGCCGCTGGCGTCCTTCATGCCCTCGATGTAGGCGTCGACCTTGGAGCTCTTGATGCCCTCCAGGTCATAACCCACGGACATGTTGAAGACAAAGCCGTCCGGGCTGCCCAGGCCGTACTCGCGAGCGATCAGGTGGCAGGCAAACCATGCCTTCACGTACTCGGCAAAAGCCTGCGGAACCTCGAGCTCGGTCGACCACTCGCAGTTGTAGCACTCGTCCTGCGCCACAATGCAGGGCTTGTTGACACACTTGGAGAGCTCCTCGCCGTCCATAACCTGAACGGTCTTGAGCTCAAAGAAGCGGGAACCAGCCACGTAGGATGCCACGATGTTCTGGGCCAACTGCGTATTGGGACCGGCGGCCGGGCCAAACGGAGTCTCGATGCGCTCGTCAAAAATGGGAAGCGCGCCCTCCTGGTTGGTCGTGACCATCTTGCGCACGCCAAAGACGGCGCCCTGAGTCTTGTGCTCCTCGATGATCCAGTTCATCAGCTGCGAAAACGGGATCGGCCTCATGATGTCGCTCATAATGAGTTCCTCTCTGTAACGCCCGGCGAGACCGCGCGGCGGGCGCAAATACGGTGTAGCGCTAGCACAGCGCCGGCGACCCCGCGGAGGCCGCCTATGCGCGCGCCGGATGTGGCGAAACATCCGACGCGCGCGAATCTACTTGTGAATTAGTAGGTGCGATCGTTGAGCGTGCTCCAGAGCTTCTTGGACTCGGCCATGGTCCACGCGTTGATCTTGTCCTCATCAATGCCAACGAACTCGCGATCCTTGTACAGGACGCGGCCGTTGATGATGGTGGTGCGGCAGTTTTTGCCCATCATGCCAAAGAGCATGTGGCCGTCGATATTCTCCTCGCTCAGCGGCGTAAAGGGCTTGTAGTCCATAACGATAACGTCGGCGGCAGCGCCGGCCTCGAGCACACCGAGCTTGCGATCGAAGTACTTGCTCGCCATCTTGGCGTTGTTCTCGAACAGCATCGTCATGGCCTCGCACCAGCCCACGTTGGGCATGGCGGCGTTGTGGCGCTGAATAATCAGGAAGACCTTAAGGCTCTCGAGCATATCGTGGGTGTAGGCGTCGGTGCCCATGCACACGGGGATGCCGCGGCGGAAGAACTCGAGCACGGGGGCGCAGCCCACGGCGTTGCCCATATTGGATTCGGGGTTGTTGACCAGCCAAGTGCCGGACTCCTTGACGATATCCATCTCGGCAGGCGTCACGTGGATGCAGTGGCCCAGCATGGTGTCGGGACCCAGCAGGTTGTGCTGCAGCAGGCGCTCGACGGGGCTGATGCCACCGCGGTTGAGGCGGGAGTCCCACACGTCGTTCATGCCCTCGCACACATGGATGTGGAAGCCGGTCAGGCCGTTGTTGGCCTCGGCCATCTTATCCATGGTCTCGTCCGAAAGCGTAAAGGTAGCATGTCCGCCAAACATGGCGGCGATCATGTGGTTGTCGTTATCGCGACGCTCCTTGGCGGCCCACTGGGCAAATTCGGCGTTCTCGGCAATGGCCTGGTCGCACTTTTCCTGGCCGCGGCGATCGGAGACCTCGTAGCACAGGCACGAACGCATGCCCAGCTCCTGAGCTGCATCCTTAATGGTAAAGAGGCTTCCCGGAATCTCGCAGAAGCTCGCATGGTGATCGAAGATCGTGGTGACGCCATCACGGATGGAGTCCAAAATCGTAGCATAGGCGCTGGCCTTGGTGCCGTCGAGCGTCAGGTTGTCGTCGATCTTCCACCACTGCTGCTCGAGATTCTCCAAGAAGTTGGTGGGGTTGCAGCCCTTAATGGCAAGGCCGCGGGCCAGACCCGAGTAGATGTGGGTGTGGCAGTTGATGAGTCCGGGCATGATGAGGTTGCCCTGGGCATCGACGTACTCGGCATCCGGGTACTTGGCCTTGAGCTCGCGCTCGGGGCCCACTTCGACGATCGTATCTCCGTCAATGGCGACCGCACCGTTTGGAATAAACGGGGTCTGAACGTTGCGGGTAAAGACGGAACCGTTAGCGACCAGAAGCATGGATGCTCCCTTCAACATCAGAGGCGGGGTTTGACACCTCTGACATGGCGGAGTGCGAAGCGCCGGCCTACACCGGAAACGGGCCCTCTCCCGTCAACGCTTCACCAAAGGGACAAACCCTTTGAAGTGCGGCTTGGTGCCGCATGGCGTCGGCGGACGAGGCGATGCGTCCGCCGACGAATAGCACCGAATTGGTTACTTCTTGCTCTCGGGCAAGACCAGATCCACGGCAGCGTCCTTGGCAGCATCGATGTGCTGAGCCACGACCGGCGTCTGCGGAAGGATCAGGTTAAGGACAATGGCCATGATGGCGGTGGGGGTTACGGCATTGGAGCCGATGACGGTGGACACCCAGGCGGGCATACCCTCGCCGGCAAGGCAACCGCTGGCCATCCAGATACCCAGGCCAAAGACGACGGAGGTGCCGACGATGGTGGTAGTGCGCTGCGTGAGGCCCTCGCGGGTGAACATGCGCACGCCGTTCATGGTGATGGTGCCAAAGACGCCGACGGTCGCGCCGCCGATGACGGGCTGCGGGATAGCGGAAAGGACGGCAGAGAGCTGCGGGAACAGACCGGCGATGGCAAAGACGGCCGCAATGATCACAAAGACCCACTTGTTGACGACCTTGTTGGAGCAGATGATGCCCACGTTCTGGCCAAGGGCGCTGGTGGGAAGACCGCCCAGCAGACCGCCGACCATAGAGGTGAGGCCCTGGGACACGATAGCGCCGGAGAGCTCGCGCTCGGTGGGCATACGGTCGATGGAGCCCAGGCAGGCGGCGGAGACGTCACCGATAACCTGGATGGCAACCATGGGGAACACGACGGCGAGGGTAATGCAGACCTCGGGATCAAACTCGAGCGCGTAGGGCATGAGCTTGGGAAGAGCGAAGACCTGAGCGGTGGCGACGCTGGAGAAGTCGATCATGCCAAAGGGGATGGAGACGATCATGCCAACGATCATGCCAAAGAACACGGATCCCAGCTTGAGCGTGCCCTTGCCAAAGTTGGCGAGCGCAAAGACCACGGCGAAGGTGATAAGAGCGACGCACCAGGCCTGCGGGGTGCCCCACAGCGGCGTACCCATACCGCCGGCCATATACTTGACGGCCGTGGGATACAGCGAAACGCCGATGGAGAAGATGACCGTACCGGTCACGACGGGCGGGAACAGCCACTTGATCTTGCTGTAGGCCAGACCAAAGAGGACCGCGACGGCGCCGCCGACGATCTCGCCACCCAGCAGCGCACCAAAGCTAAAGCCCGAGGCACCCATGGCCTGCAGGGCCGGCAGGAACGCGAACGAAACGCCCATGACGATGGGCAGGCCGCCGCCGATGCGACGGAAGGGAGCGAAGGCCTGAAGGGCCGTGTCGATCGCCGAAAGAATGAGCGCGACCTGGATGATGTCGGTACTCTGCTGGCTATTAAAGCCGTAGACGCCGGCCATGATGACCGCCGGGGTAATGATGCCGGCAAACGATGCCAGTACGTGCTGAAGGGCACACGGGATCATTTCCTTAACGGGAGGCATGCCTTCGCGAGTGAACAGGGCTTCAGTGCCGTTCGTAACCGTCTCCTGGGTCATTTGACCACCAATCCTCGAAGTAGTTGTTTTCGCATCTGACGCTCTATTGTGACGCAGTGCGGGGTTGAGGTTGTGCCTTCATTGCATATCGTATTAAAGATGATTCTCATTCTCAATAATAATTTTTTGTTATCAGACTATTCTTCAGCTGAAATTACGCATTTCCGCAGGTCAGGAAAGTGTCTGGTCAAAATAACATCTAACATTTCTTTTGGTCAACCGTTTACCGCTAAATTCCTACCGTTCGTCTGCATTACGCAATGTACCTGCGGATATACGAGATGATGGGCAGCGTGTTACCATGAGAAAAAATTGTTATGAACATTTCCGATTTCACCCAAAGGAGTTGCCCGTGAACGAGACCGTACGTCGCTTTTTGCCGATGGTCGATTTTCTGGAGCAGATACTCGGCAAAAACAGCGAAATCGTGCTGCACGATTTCTCGGATCCCGACCACGCCATCGTCGATATTCGCAACGGCATCGTGAGCGGCCGCAAGGTCGGCGGTCCCGCCACCGATCTGGCACTCAAGATCATGCACGACGCCAAGTATCGCGACCTGCCGTTTATTACGGGCTACGAGGGGCGCGGTGCCGGCGGCAAGACGTTGGAGTCAGCGACGTACTTTATCCGCGAGAATGATGAGATCGTCGGTATGCTCTGCGTCAACACCGACCTCTCGACCGTGCGCTCCATCAACGCCATGGCGCAGCAGCTCATGGCGTGCTTCGACGCGGCGCCGACGCGCACGGAGCCCGCCCCTATCGAGGTCGAAAGCCTTTCGGAGTCTACACAGGAGCTCATCGACCGCAGCATTGCCGAGTTGCTGAGCGCGCGCGGGCTGGATGTAGCGTCGCTTGGTCAGAGCGACCGCGTGGACGTCATTCGCCACCTCAACGGTAACGGGGTGTTCATGCTCAAGGGCGCCGTGGCCTGCGCCGCCGCCGCGCTGGGCATCTCTGAGCCCAGCGTCTACCGCTACCTGCAAAAAGTCCGCAAGGAAGGCTAACGAGCAAAATGGAGTGCGGCTCCACAAGCGATCCGTCACTTGATAAAAGACCCTGCAGCTCGCACGCGCTGCAGGGTCTTTTTGCATGTCATGTTTAGTTGTGGCCAACGCCTTAGAGAGCGGCAACGACCTCGATCTCGACCAGACCGCCAGCCGGAAGGGCGGCAACCTGGAAGGCGCTGCGCGCGGGGAACGGGGCCTCAAACTTGGAGGCGTAGATCTCGTTCACGGCGGCGAAGTCGGCGATGTCGGCCAGGTAGACCGTGGTCTTGACGACATCGGCAAAGGTAGCGCCGGCAGCGGTCAGCAGGGCCTCGACGTTAGCAAGGGACTGCTTGGCCTGGGCCTCGACGCCCTCGGGCATCTTGCCGGTCGCGGGATCGATGCCCAGCTGGCCGGACAGGAACACCATGTTGCCGGCCTGGATACCGGGGGAATACGGGCCGATGGCTGCGGGTGCGTTATCGGAAGACACGACGGTCTTGCTCATGTTTTTCTCCTTACGATCAATTGAGAGAGCGTGAGCGCGGTGTTCACACCGGGAGGCACAGTTCGGTCTGAACACCGCGCTTGATTGGGATAGTACTCAAGGTTTCTGTTTGATGCAAGAATATTATCAGCTTGCGAGAATATTTTATCGCCCAACGGTTTCCCCGAACCGCTGAACGGTTCTCATGTGGAGCAGCCAGTCCAAGCTGCTGAAGACTTTGTCCTGCTTAGGCTGCGGGCGTCGCCCACCGCAGCGACGCCACTATACTTTTGAATATCTGAGCATTTTGAAAGGCAGGATATGACCGCAACCGCCAGCCGAACCACTAACCGCAGGCCCGAGCTTTTGGCCCCCGCCGGAGGCCCGGAGCCCTTTGCCGCCGCGCTCGCCGCCGGGGCAGACGCCATCTACTGCGGCATGGGCAGCTTCAACGCCCGCCGCAAGGCAACCAACTTTACCGACGAGGCCTTTGAGCAAGCCTGCCGCGCCGCGCATCTAGCCGGGTCGCGCGTCTACGTCACGGTCAACATCGTCATCAAGCAGTCCGAGATGGGCGATGCACTGCAGCTCATTCATCGCTGCTCCACGCTGGGCGCCGATGCCTTCATTATCCAGGACTGGGGTCTGTTCTTTGAGGCCAAGCGCACCATGCCCGGCATCGAGACACATATCTCGACCCAGGCGAACATCCACGACGACCGCGGAACCCTTTGGTGCCGTGAGCAGGGCGCCGACCGCGTGACTCTCTCGCGCGAGCTCTCCATCGACGAAATCGCCGCCATTCACGACGCCGCGCCCGATGTGGACCTTGAGGTCTTCAGCCATGGCGCCATCTGCTTTTGCTACTCGGGCCTGTGCCTGCTGTCGAGCTTTGCCATGGCGGGACGATCGGCCAACCGCGGCATGTGCGCCCAGCCCTGCCGCCTGCCCTACGAGTTGATCGACGAGAACGGTCGCGCGCTCTCCCCTGCCGGTCGCGAGCGCGCGCTGTGCCCGCGTGACACCAACACCTCACAGCTTGTTCGCCGTCTGTATGACGCCGGCGCCGCATCGCTCAAGCTCGAGGGCCGCATGAAGGCACCCGATTACGTGTACTCCATCGTTGATGTGTATCGTCACGAAATTGACGACATGCTATCCGGAGCCGCCGTTGCCAAGGACGAGGAAGCCGCCCGCCAGCGCCAGCTCAAGCGCTGCTTTAACCGCGACTTTACGCACGCCTATCAGGACGGCACCTCGGGCGACGAGATGATGAGCTATGAGCGTTCCAACAACCGCGGCCAGATCGTGGGCACGGTGCTGGGCAGCCGCCCGGCCAACCGCGATGTGCGCGGCCTCAAGTCCGACGACCGCCGTCGCCGCGCCGCCATCGCCCGCATTGAGCTGTTTGAGCCCGTGGGCAAAGGCGACCTGCTGGAGCTTCGCCACGATAACGAGTTTGACCAGTTCCTGACCACCATTGCCGCCGATGATGCCGCCGCCGGTGACATCATTGAGTGCCGCGTGCCCCGTAGCATGCCCGAGGGCTGCCGCGTGCGCGTGATTCGAAGCCAGAGCGCCATTGACGCCGCCGGCGCTGCGCTCAAACGCGATGTGCTGCGCCGCCGCTCTGTAGACGTGTCCGTTGTGGCGCGTCTAGGCGAGCCGTTTACCGTTACGCTCACCTGCTGTGACGATCCTTCGCTTACGGCCACGGCCACGGGCTTTACCGTCGAGGCTGCCAAGACCCGCGCCGTCGAGGCATCCGATCTGGTTGAGCACGTCGGGCGCATGGGCTCCTCTCCCTTTGAGGCCGCAAGCTTTGACGTTTCGCTCGACGCCGGCTGCGGTATGGGCTTTTCTGCCGTACACAAGGTGCGCGCCGCCGCTTGTAAGGCGCTGGAAGAGGCCATTCTGGCACCGTACGAGGAGCGCGCGAAAACGCTCGAGCTGCCGGCGATTGTAACCAGTGATTCCCGCCCCGCGCCCGAGCACTACCGCGATGAGCCGCAGATCTGCGCCACCGTCACCTCGCTCGAGGCCGCCGAGGCCGCTCGCGCCGAGGGTGCAACGCGCATCTACATGACCAACGACGCGCTCGATGCGGCCGAGCTCTCCCCCGCCGATGCATTTGAGCAGGGCATCGTACCCGTGCTCGACGAGGTCTGCCGCGCCGTTGACCACGTACGCGTCGACCCGTGGGTTGTTGCCGGCGCCACGGTCGCTATTGGCAACATCTCTGAGCTTGCCCTGGCCGCCCAGGTTGGCGCCACGGCCGAGATTCGCTCTTGTCTGCCGGTGCACAACACGCCCTGCATGGAGGCGCTTGCCGAGCGCGGAGCCGGTGCGTTTTGGCTCTCGCCCGAGATCACGCTCGACGAGATTGTCTCGCTCGGCGCCGCCGCGCCCGCGGCTCTGGGCATCACCGTCTTTGGCCGCCCGCGCGTTATGACGAGCGAGCACTGCATCCTGCAGGTGGCCAATGGCTGCATCCACGATTGTGCCAGCTGCCGTCTGCGCGCCCGCAAGCTGTCACTCAAGAATATCGACGGAAAGGTCATGCCCGTGCGCACCGACATCCACGGCCGCTCTCGCTTGTACGACGCCTACCCCATCGACCTCACGCCGCAGGTACCGCAGTTGCTCGACGCCGGCGTCCGTCGTCTTATGGTCGACGGAACCTTGCTCGAGGCCGATGAGATTGGCCGTGCCGTCGCTCGCGTCCGTCGCGCCATTGAGGCAGCGCAGGCAGGTCGCAAGCCCGCTGCCCGCCTGCGCGGGGCGACCTCGGGCTGCATGTTTGTGGGAATTAGCTAACCGAAAGGCTTACACGTGAACGAAGAACCTCAAGTCCTCTACTGCGACGCCTGGCTCATGGCCATCGATAAGCCCGCCGGCATGATCGTCCACGGTGACGGCACCGGTGAGCGCACACTTACCGACTACGCCAGCGACCTTTTGCTGGCCATGGGCGACGGCTTTGCCGCGACTGACATGCAACCGCTCAACCGCCTGGACCGCAACACCACCGGCGTGGTGCTGTTTTCGCTCGACAAGCAGACGCAACCCGCCTTTGACCAGATGGTGAACGACCACGCCTTCGAAAAGCACTATCTGGCGCTGGCCGAGGGCAAGATTGACTGGAACGAGAAGCTCATCGACAAGCCCATCGCCCGCGACCGGCACGACAGCCGCAAGATGCGCGTCGGCGCCAGCGGCAAGCCGTCGCAGAAGCGCGTGA
>CAJMRR010000058.1 GCA_905215835.1 uncultured bacterium
TCCGTCATCACCGAGCCGGTCCCGGCAGACGCACTCGGCCTGGGTCGTGCCCGTCAGGTAAACATTGAGGGCTGGGCCGCCGATTATCGCCGCCGTCTGCACGAGGACGACGAGGTATAACGTTTTACCAAGCATCTAAGGAGCTGTTCCCATGGGGGCGGCTCCTTTTTCTATCGTGACCTGCGCAACCGGATGAGTGGTCGGTTCGTGTCCGTTGACGGTAAAGACGTTATCAAGACTCGATAAACCCCGTCGCGCGGTTACAATGCAAAAAGGCATCTATATGGCATTCGATATATAAAGGAGAAGGGTAATGCCGATTAATGATCCCGAGAAGTCGGAGAATATGCGCAAGTCCATCCGCGTGTATTCCGGTTCCTCCAACCGTCCCCTCGCTCAGAAGATCGCTGAGTACCTTGGGGTCGAGCTTTCGGGCCTTACGCTAAAGCAGTTCGCCAACGGTGAGATTTACGCCCGCTACGACGAGACCGTCCGCGGCGCCGACGTCTTCCTGATTCAGTCCGTGGCCGGCGGCAACGTCAACGACATGCTCATGGAGCTGCTCATCGCCACCGACGCTGCCAAGCGCGCATCCGCCCGCTCCATCACCGCCGTTATCACCCACTACGGCTATGCCCGCCAGGACCGCAAGGCCGGCCCGCGCGAGCCCATCACCGCCCGCCTCGTCGCCAACCTGCTCGAGCGCGCTGGCGTCAACCGCATCATCACCCTCGACCTGCACCAGGGCCAGATTCAGGGCTTCTTCGATATCCCGGTTAACCACCTGTCCGCGCTGCCGCTGTTTGGCCAGTACTACAACGACATGCACTTCGACACCGACAACCTGGTTGTCGTCTCCCCCGATGTGGGCCGCGCCAAGGCCGCCAAGAAGCTGTCCGACATGCTCGGCTGCGACCTGGCCATCGCCCACAAGGGCCGTCCGCGCCACAACGCCGCCGAGGTCATGGGCATCATCGGTGACATCAAGGGCAAGACCTGCATCATCAACGACGACATGATCGACACCGCTGGCACCCTGTGCGCCAACGTCAAGGAGCTCAAGGCTATGGGCGCTGGCGACATCTACGTCTGCGCCACCCACGGCATCTTCTCCGGTCCGGCCATCGAGCGTCTGAACGACGCCCCGATCGTCGAGTGCCTCGTCACCGACGCCATTCCCGTCGAGGTCGGCGGCAAGATCAAGACCATCTCGGTCGCCGAGGAGTTCGCTCAGGCCATCTCCGCCGTTTACCACGAGGAGCCCGTCTCCACGCTCGTCGGCGGCGACTTCGCACTGTAATCGCATCGTCCTTGTAACCCGGCGCATCGCCGTCGGAACAGAAGAAACCCCCGCGCTCCCCCTTGCTTCGCAAAGGTCGCGCGGGGGTTTCTTCTGTTCCGACGGCTCGCCCTGCCGCGGCCGCGCTTTTGTCTGGTGGGATTTCGCTGAAACGAAGTCTCGCCTTCGGCGGGCGTGGTAGCCTTTGTCGTTGATTAAACTTTTTATGTAACGGAAGGACAAATATGGCAGCTGCACAGCCGCTTAAGATTCGCATGGTTGCCGGACTTGGCAACCCTGGCGATGAGTATGCCGAAACCCGCCACAACGCTGGTTTCAAAGCAATCGACGAGCTGGCCCGTCAGGCCGGCGTCACGTACTGGAAAAACCAAGCAGGCGCCGAGGTCGCGCTCATCAACATCAACGATCCCGAGGAAGAGGGCGGCAAGCGCCAGATTGTACTGGTCAAGCCGCAGTCGTACATGAACACCTCGGGCGGGCCCATCTCCAAACTCTGCCGCGAGTACAAGATCAAGGCCGAGGAGCTGCTCGTCATCCACGACGAGCTCGATATTCCCGCCGGCGACGTGCGTGTTAAGGTGGGCGGCGGCCATGCCGGTCACAACGGCCTGCGTTCCATCATCGACAAGATGGGCAGCCGCGACTTCAGCCGCATCCGCACCGGCATCGGCAACCCTCCCGGCAAGATGGCCGTCGCCGACTACGTGCTTAAGCAGCTGCGCGCCCGCGAGGCCGAGGATTTCCAGGACACCTGCGCCCGCGCGGCCGACGCCGCCGGCCTGGCGATTGTGCACGGCGTAGTCTATGCTCGCGACCATGTCAACGGCGCCGCCTCCGCCAACGGCAAGCACTAAAACCTATCATTTAGGGATAGGTTTATTTTGGCATGTTTTACCTGCGGAAACGCCGCAGCGGCCGCATCGCAATAAACCGCGCACCGCCATACACACATAGCACCCCAAAGGGGGCCGACCTCATTGCAACCCGAGGCTGGCCCCTTTGCCGTTTTACCCGATAAAGCTGACCAAAATAAACCTCTCCCCCTTTGGTAGGCCAAAGTGGACAAACCCTGCTCCCAACCGCCGAAGACACACGTAAGTGACATGTCCATGAGGGTATAATTTGCACCGTATGTCTGCACAACGCCTGTGCACGTACGGTTTTATTCGGGCTACCGTCCATTTCCGTGGAGGCACGGTTCGGCGGCCCTAACAAGAGAGGGGTTCTATGTATAAGATCCTGGAGAAGACGCAGTTCTCGGAGAAGGTGTTCAAGTTCCGCATCGAAGCGCCTGCAATCGCCAAGCATGCGCACGCTGGACAGTTCCTCATGGTTCGCGCCAACGAGACGGGCGAGCGTGTCCCGTTTACCCTGGCCGGCTGGAACGGTGACGAGGGCTGGGTCGAGTTCATCTTCATGGTGATCGGAAAGACCACCGAGATGCTTTCCACCTACGAGGCCGGCGAGTCGCTGCGCGACGTCGTGGGCCCGCTGGGCGTTCCCACCGAGATGGCTGAGGGCCCCTGCGCCGTCATTGGCGGCGGCGTCGGCCTGGCAATTGCCTTCCCGGTCGCCAAGCACCTGGTCGAGACCGGCCACGAGGTGCACGCCATCATGGGCGCCCGCACCAAGGACCTCCTGCTTATGGAGGACCAGTTCCGCGAGCTCCTCGACGAGGACCACATCCACATCACCACTGACGACGGCTCCTACGGCGAGCAGGGCGTTGTCACCGCTCCGCTGGAGCGCCTGCTGCAGGACAAGGCCGTGAGCCAGGTCTTCTGCGTCGGCCCCGTTCCGATGATGAAGTTCTCGACCCTCACCGCCCAGAAGTACGACACCCCCATCACCGCGTCCCTCAACCCCATCATGGTTGACGGCACCGGTATGTGCGGCTGCTGCCGCGTCGAGGTGGGCGGCGTGACCAAGTTCGCTTGCGTCGACGGCCCCGACTTCGATGCCACCCTGGTCGACTGGGATGACCTTCGTGCCCGCCAGGCCGCTTACCGTTCCGAAGAGGGCGAGTCCCTCAAGGCCTATGAGGAAAAGAGCTGCGCATGCCACTAGTTAACGGTCGTTTCGTTGCCGATATGAAGTCGCCCCGCACCCCCGATAACGAGGAGCCGGCTGCCGAGCGCGCCTGCGACTTCCGCCCCGTCGACAAGGGCTTCACCGAAGAGATGGCGCTGGCCGAGGCCGAGCGCTGCCTCAACTGCAAGAAGCCGTTCTGTGTTGAGGGCTGCCCCGTCAACATCAACATTCCCCGCTTTATCGAGCAGATCCGCGCGAAGGACTTCGGCGGCGCTCTCGATACCATCCGCGAGGACTCCATGCTTCCCGCTATCTGCGGCCGCGTCTGCCCGCAGGAGAACCAGTGCGAGGGCAAGTGCATCCGTGGTAAGAAGTCCGAGCCCGTGGCCATCGGCCAGCTCGAGCGCTTCCTGGGTGACCGCCCCGAGCTCGCCTCCACGCCCAAGATGGCCCCCAAGAACGGCAAGAAGGTCGCCGTCGTCGGCTCCGGCCCGTCCGGCATCACCTGCGCCGGCGAGCTCGCCCGTAACGGCTTTGACGTTACCGTCTTTGAGGCCTTCTTCACCGGCGGCGGCGTGCTGGTCTACGGCATCCCCGAGTTCCGTCTGCCCAAGGCAGTCGTCAAGCGCGAGATTGACGGCCTGGAGGACATGGGCGTCAAGTTTGAGTACAACTCCGTCGTGGGCAACATGGCCACGGCCGAGGAGCTGTTCGAGCAGGGCTTCGACGCCATCTACGTGGCGACTGGCGCTGGCCTGCCCAAGTTCCTCAACGTCCCCGGCGAGAACCTGCCCAACGTCTTCTTCGCCAACGAGTACCTCACCCGCGTGAACCTGATGAAGGCCAACAAGTTCCCCGAGTTCGACACCCCCACCAAGCACGGCAAGAACGTCGTCGTCTTTGGTGGCGGCAACGTGGCTATGGACGCCGTCCGTACCGCCAAGCGCCTGGGCGCCGAGCACGCCATCATCGCCTACCGTCGTACCGAGGACGAGATGCCCTGCCGTCGCGCCGAGCTGCACCATGCTAAGGCCGAGGGCGTCGAGGTTCTGCCGCTCGTCTCCCCGCTCGAGTTTGTCGCCGGCGAGGACGGCTCCGTGTGCGCCGTCAAGGTCCAGAAGATGGAGCTCGGCGAGCCCGACGAGTCCGGCCGTCGTCGCCCGGTGCCCATCGAGGGCGCCATCGAGGAGATCCCCTGCGACGTCGCGATCTCTGCTATCGGTACCAACGCCAACCCCTTCGCAAAGAAGATCGGCGGCAAGATGGAGCTCAACAAGTGGGGCTACATCGTCGCCGACGAGGAGACCGGCCAGACCACCGATCCCCGCATCTGGGCCGGCGGCGACATCGTCACCGGTGCCGCTACGGTCATTCTGGCGATGGGCGCCGGCAAGAAGGCCGCCGCTTCGATCACCAAGAGCCTGCTGGGCGAGTAATCACCTACAGCGCTAGCCACCAAACGGCAAAGTCCCCATCGAGCACACGCCCGGCGGGGACTTTTTTCTATGCCGGTCGACCGACCACCACAAAGGGGACAGGCACCTTTGTGGTGGTTTGGGGACTTGCCTGGTCGTTTTGTCTCAATCCGTAACACCTGGAGCCCGTTGAGCCTTGTAGTTGTTACAGATCAAGATATTGTGCGAACATCCGCCAGTTCATCTCAATCTGTAACAGCTAGAGACCAAATTCCCCGCTACGTGTTACAGATCGAGACGTTAGGTTGGCGGCCGAACAGTTCATCTCAATCTGTAACACCTGGAGCCGTTTCGGGCAGTTTGGTGTTACAGATTGAGATTTTGCTGAGGCCGAGAACGAGAGCCGCTACCCACCCCTAACGCTTGCGACGCTTCGTCGCGGCGATGCCCGCGGCGGCAACGGTTGCACCGGCGATGCCTAGGGCGGCGACCGTCATCGCGGCGGAGTCACCCGTGCCGGCAAGCTCCGTGCCGCCGGACTTCTTGCCGTTCTCGCCCTTACCCTTGGACTTGTTCGTCGTCACCGTGGTCGTCGTCGAAGCCGAGCCGCCCGCAGGTACCCCGGTGCCGCCAGAGCCATCCGCACCGCCGCCCTGCTCGCCGTCGCCAGGCGTCGGGTCCGGCTCGGGCGTCGGCTCGGGATCGGGCGTCGGTGCGGGCACCGCCTCATCGGTCACCGTAATCGTAATGTTCAGACGCTCGGAATACTCGCTGTATGACATGCCAGGGCGCTGTGCCGCAATGCGCACATACATGTTGCTATCGAGCGCAATAGGCTCGGTGTACTTTACGCGGCCTTCGTCGCGGCAGGGGCAGGTGTCGTTGGTGGTGTACCAAATCGTCGTGCCATCCTCGGCCGAAAGCTCCAGCTTCGTTCCCTTGGGCACCGTAATGTAGTTCTCCTTGGGCGACCATGCACCAAACGTCGTCGCACCAATCGTCGCCACCGGTCGCGCCGGTCGCACGGCCTCGGCAGACACGCGAACGTCGACCTGCTTGGACAGCGCCGTGCCGTCCACCGCCGCCGTCAACGTCGTCAAACCGGGCAGAGCACCATGCAGCACAAACGTCGCCGCACCGTCCTCGCCCGTCACGGCCTGGGTGGCATCGACAGAGCAGATAGCCGAGGACTCCAGCCCAACACTAACCTTGGCGCCCGCAAACGGCTTGCCCGCCTTATCGGTCACGTGCGCCACCAGCTCAAAGTCACTGCCATCAAGCATGGTCACGGCCTGCTCCACGTTGAGCTTGAGCTTGTCGGCACGAACGCCCACGACAAGCTCGCCACTTGCCCAGCGCGCCATGGCCGTGCCAGCGTAGTTGCGAGCACCGTCGAGCTCAAACGCCACCGTCGAGCCCGCCTCACGCGCATCGGCATAGCGAATACGCAGCACGCGCGATAGCGGCTTGCCATTGGGATCGTCCTGTTTGTCGAGCCACGTATACGTCACGTCGCCCAAGCCCTGCGCGCGCAATGCGACCAGGACATCGTCGCTCGCATCCATATACTGCGCAAACTCAACCTCGATGCAATCGGTATAGGCATGGGCCGAGGCCACCTCGGGCGCCGCCGTCGACACCAAGCCAATGTTCACCTCAGTCTGAATCGGCGGCACGCGCAGCCAAGCCGAACGCGCCTCCTCATACCCGTCCTTGGTCACGCGCACCTGATACCAGCCGGTCGGCGTATTCCAGTTGTACGCACCGTCCGCACCCGTCGCAAGCGGATTGTCCTGCTCATACTCCTCGGCATCCCAACGCACTGCATTGGTACCGGTCGCATCGTCGGCGCTCCACAGCTCAACCGTCGCGCCTTCAACCGTATTGGACAGCAGGCCCTCGTACACCACGCCCGCAGGGTCGGGTGCAGCCTTGGCAGCCACATTGCGATAACGCGCCTCGAAGATCGACTGCATCTTCTCGTCCGAGATCAAGCCGTCCTTGTTGGCCTTGTAGACCTCGGCATCAGTCAGCTCGCCCCAGTTGACCGTAATACGATTCTGGCACGCGCGCTCCACCTGCTCGCAGGCAACATCGTAGGCGCATTCGGCATTGGTCAGCTTAATCGCGCGCTCCGAACCTACGCTGGTCGAAGCCGCGTCATAGGCAGCGCCCACCACGGTACCCGCCGAACCGGCCGTCAGCACGCCGGCGATTGTCATAATGGAGCCCACTGCCACATCGGTGCTGTCGTGACAGAGCTGGCGATACAGCAGATCCTCAAACGCACGCGCCTTCTCCATGGCGTCACGCAGCGCGTAAATGCACTTCCAATCGTCCTCGGTCTTCTCGGGCTTGGCAAGCAAGCGCGTATGCTGAAGCTCATAGCCCTCGCGCTCGCCCTTCACCTTCTGCATACGGACGTTCACGTTCTCCCAGTTCTTGCTGGCATCGTTCACGCCGTAAATGCCGGTAAAGATGCCAATGCCCTGGGTCGCCGCGGGAAACGCCTGGCCGGCCGCCTTCCACACATCGGTCTTAAAGACCTGTCCGAACATCTCGCACTCGATCTTATAGCTCTTGAGTGAGCGAATCGTGCGGATGAGCTTCATATGGGCGCTCACGTCGCCGTTGCGCTTCCAGGCCATGAGCCATCCGCGCACCTTGGAGTTGTTGAGGCTATGGACCACATTCCAGTTGTCGTACAGGTTGTCCAGAATGTCGCACTGCATGGCGATCGAGTTAAACAGAAGCGCCTGGTTCTTGTTGTTATTGGAGTTCTCGATAAACTCCGACTCGATATAGGCCGTCTGCTCGCCATCGGGCGCGGCGACCTTAAAGCCCTTGACGGTATCGTCGTCAGCCGCCTTGTAGCTCAGTGAGCTGCCGAGCGCCTGGCCCAAATCGTTAAACCCGCTCGTCGACTGGCCGTTGTACTCGCTGGCCTTAATGCCCGCACACTTGTTGAGTGCCGCAGCGGTTGCGTCATTCCAGCTTCCATATTGGTTGAGCTGGCCGATACCCATCGACTGGCCCACCAGATCCTCGGCCTGCTGGGCAATAAACTCCGCTCGCGATGCATGGTCGACGAGCTCCTTGATGGCGGCCGCATCCGCAGCGTTCGCGCCCTGGGCCGCCGCGAGTTCCCGATACCAATCCTCGCTGGTGCCGTAAGCATCCTCAAAGATCATCTTGTCCACATTGACGCCATAGCTGTCGCCCTGCTGGGTCAGCAGCGCCGCCGACCCGCCGACCGCGGCCTTGAGCTCGGCCGCAAACTGCGCGGCCTCGTCGTTGCCAGCATCATCACCCTCGCCGTCGCTGGCGGCAGGGGCGCGGCGAGCCTTACGGGCAGCTCCACCTTGGGCTTCGTCCTCTTTACCGTCCTCGTCCTCCTCGGCAAACGCATCGGCGACCATCTGGTCAATCGCGTCGTTAAAGGCCTCATCGACATCATTAAACGAGTTATCCATCATATACTCGTGCCACTGCTGCGCAGCATTCGAGAACTCCTGCTGGCGCTCCTCGGCCGCGGCGGAATGCTTTTTGGCCGAAGCGTTGGCGTCAAAACTCAGCATGGTCATAAGCTGAGCATTGGAGATGCGGTAGGTCTGCGGCATAAAGATCTGCTCAAAGTTGCCGCAGTTCACATAGGTCGAGTCATTCGCCTTGTTAAACTCGTCGAGCAGCTTGAGATATCCCTCGTCCACATACTCCGCCACATAGCGCACACGGGTGCCCTCGCGCGACTTTTGAGTCAGAGGAATCGTCACCGTCTTGCCATCCACGCAGTCCACGTACAGGTCGAGCGTGTCGGCGGCCTCTTCGTTTCCCACCTCGAGCGTGATGTCAAAGGTCCAGTAGGCGTTCTTCTTTTGTGGCAGATGATGGAAGGTCCACAGGCTCTTGCCGGTGTCCTTGCCGTCCTTGACCAAGTTTTGCGTACCGCCACGATACGTCACATCAAAGTTCCAGACCGAAGCACCCGGAACATAGCGCACATAATTGCGAGCCGTTACCTCGGCAGCAGCGGCGGCGACATCGGTCGAGCCCACGCGCGCTTCGAGCGTCACACGCTCGGCGGCAAGCGTATCCTGCGGTAGTTCGTATTCAATCTTGGCACGGCCGAGTTTATTGGTCTTGCCGGTGTACTTTGCAGCCGACGAGCCCGTCCCCACGGTGAGCTGCACGCTCTTGCCCGGCGCTGCATAAACGTA
Organism: uncultured bacterium; assembly: GCA_905215835.1. Classification (GTDB taxonomy): domain Bacteria; phylum Actinomycetota; class Coriobacteriia; order Coriobacteriales; family Coriobacteriaceae; genus Collinsella. The sequence continues at coordinate 8,964 of CAJMRR010000058.1, forward strand.
GGCCACATTGCCCAGCAGGCTGTGAACGTCGGTGCTGTCGACCTCGATGCGCGATCCGCTAACCTCGAGTGTGGTGCTTCCCAGCGGCAATGTCACCTCGCCCAGCGTAATGAGCGGCGAGACGGCATAGATGCCCGCGGCCTTGGGCTTAAAGCGCACAAACACATCGGCGCCCATGCCCTTCTTCATATCGAGAACGAGGTTGTCGCCCTCCCAAGTTGTGGCAGCCCACATGGCATCGGAGCTGGCGCCGGCTTCGCGAGCGCCTGCGGACACATCCTCGACGGCATCCTTGGCCAGAGGAATCTCAATCTTGGCAGCCTGGCTGTCCTTGAGCTCGTAATGAATGCGCAGCTCGGTCTCCGCGCCAACGACCGCGGACGAATCAGCGATAACCGAGCCCGCCGTCAGCCCGCGCTCGGCACGATACGTCTCCACGTCAAACGTGGGGACGTCGAGCGTCACGTCGAGCTGTTTGCCGTCCTCAATCTTCACCTGCTTTTGCGCGATATGCTTACCCACGGTCAGCCCTAGGCGGCTAAACGTGGAATAGCTCGTCGCTTGGATGTCGTAGCTCGTCTTGTTAAAGGCGACGATGGTGTACGAACCGGCCTTAAGGCGCGGCGTCTCGGCCTTCATGATAGGCGTGGTGCCATCGTCTTCGTAACCCATCAAATAGGTGACGCCGTCGGCGACTAGCTTGCCGTCGGACGTACGGAACACCAGCACGCGGTTGGCGCCCTGGTAGTCGCCCTTGGTCGTGACCGTCGCCGTGCCCCAGGGCTTCAAGTCGATATCGACCTTGCCGGCCGAAGGCTTCACCGTCGCCGTCGCCCCACCCAGCTTGAGGCTGTCTTTGGGCTCGAGCGTTATCTCCAGATCCTGGTCCGCGTCGGCAATGGCCTGCGACACCACGAGCGCTGTACCCTGGATACGGTAGTCGTTTTCCTTGTCACCCTTGGCAGGCTTAAGCGTCTTGCCGCCGCTCTTCACCGTCAGATCGATGTTATCGAGACTATCGAGCTCAATGCGTTCGGTCTTATCCTGGCCTGCGACCGGTTCGAGATAGGCCACATTAAGTTCAATCGCGCGCGAAGCCGGAATCTTGGTAAAGTCCTCCGCCTTAATCTCTCCGATATTCCATGTGCCCGTCATCTGGTCGCCCGGGCGCGCCAGCACCATGTCATAGTAACCGCTGAGCGAAATGTGCAGCGTTGCTGCCGTCTTGGAGAGGACGTTGGCAGCAACGGAGCCGTCGTCGCTAACCGTCAACGGCGTGGACTGCCCCGCCTGCACGAGCACGGCCGCCGCGCCCTGGGGAAGTTTGCCCGTGATCTGGGCCGCCTCGCCCATCCACTCAAACGTGTAGGCAGGCTTCGAGGAATCGACGGAGTCCTTGCGATCGGCCACGGCATCGGCAAGCTTTTTGACCATCGAGGGGTTGCCAGCCGAATCGGTCGCATAGGCATAGATGGTCTGGCCTTCACTAAAGGGAATCGCATACGTTACGCCATCGATTGTCACGCGCTCATTATAGTCGCCCGGATAGCCCGCCTCACCAAACTGAAGATCGGGGTTCATCACGCGCAGGGCAACGGCATTATGGTTCGTCTCGTTTCCGTATCTCGTGTTCTCAAAAGCTCTCCACTCTATCATTTCCACGCTTTTGGGTAGCACAATCTCTTTGCCGGCAATCGCAGGATCAAGAGAGGCGAACGCGAGCGCCCCGATATATTTGACGCCGTCGCCGATCGTCACCGACGACACATGCGAGCACCCGTCAAAGGCATAGCGCTCAATCCGCTCCACCGTGCCCGGCACGTTGATCTGCGTAAAGGTGAGTACCGTTGTGTCCGAGACATAGAACTGCGGCACGCCGCAGTTGGCGAAGGCACGATAGTCGATAGTCTTAACCGAAGGCGGCAGCGTTGCCACCACATTGTCGTCAAGCTGTTCGCAGCCCTCAAAGGCCTGCTCGGGAATCGTGGTAAAGGCCGCGTTATTGGGCCAGGTCACCGTCTGAAGTGTCTTGCTTCCGGTAAACGCATTCCAGCCCAACTCCTCAACCGAATCGGGCAGTGCGATTTCCTTGATGCTGCTGCCGCCCAAACCGCCCACAGAGCGGATATGCGAATCGGGGGCAAACGTAATTGATGTGAGCGCAGCGTTTCCCATGCCCTTAAGGCTCACGACATTTTTGCCGTCGATGGTCGAGGGCACCTCCAACGTGGTAATGCCCGCGTCGCCATACTCGATAGAAATTTCGTTGGTGAGGCTATCGATCGAGAAGTAGTACTGCGCGGGAGTCTGCTCGCCAGCCACGTAGCCATCGTCGTATTCGCCCTTTACGCCTGCGGCGCCCTTCGAGGTCATCCAGAGCCCAAGTTCCTCGTTCCAGGTTGCCTCGGCACCGGAAGCCTCCTCTTGCTTCTGCTGCTCGGCGAGTTCCTTGCCCTCGACAAGATCGGTGGCGAGCGTACCCGCAGGTGTGCTCTCGGTCTGCCCGGCGCCCGTCAGGCCCGCCGCCGATGCAATCTCGGAGGCCGGGGGCGTAGGGGTGTCACCGGCATCGAGCGCTGTGGGGTCGGCAGCGCCGACATCATGCATCCCGACTATGGCGATGCCCCCGTGTTGGAGCCGGGCGATGT